>JBEKJN010000026.1:0-16731 GCA_050011235.1 Verrucomicrobiota bacterium
ATCAATGGTTGGAGCATCACCTCACTCATCATCTGTTCTATGAGCAACGCAAGGACCGCAAAAACTATTTTCAATTGGTCGCCGAACTCAACCCCGGCTTAGGTTGACGCCAATGCGCCATGCGGGATGAGTCCGCGCTGACTTCCTGTGATGGCCAAGTGCGCCGACTGACGTCGGGGTGCGCCAGCGTCTTGGACTGCGGTGGCCCTCCACCGCTTTTGGTGGCAGTGGGCGGTTTGCAAAGCGGCAGAGGACTGCCGCAGTCCAAAACCTTGTGGGCATTCGGATGGTTCATGGAAAACTTCCGCAATTCCGAAATCGCGCATCGGTGCCATAAACCTGGAAACGCCGGTGGGACGCAAGCGCTCTTGGGGAAAGTTCATTAAAGGAGCAATCTGCAAATCATGGCTGCTGTTTTTGGGAGCCAAGATGCGCCGCCAGTTCGCTGAAAGTCAGCAAGACGCATCGTTGCCGCCGGAGTTCAGTGATGATTGATGGCATTCGGTCAAACGTCTCCTCACGCCACTCGTGAAACAAAATCACCGTCCCGTCCACGATTTTCGAGGTTGCATTTCGTTGGATCTCTTCCGCGCCCACGGCCCGGTCATAATCTTGCGAAACGACGAGATTTTTGGGCGCAAACACTTCGACCTGCGCCCTGGCCGCCGTTGCGCAGACCCGTTCGTCCGATTCGAGGTAAGGCGGCCAATACCATTTGGGCGCGAAGCCCGTCGTCGCGGCGATGATTTTCTGTGCGCCCACGATTTCGTATTCCAGCGCCGCGTCGTCCAAGTCCTTCGGGTGCCGGTGCGAATGGGAATGGTTCGCGATCTCGTGTCCTGCCGCCAGCACCGCCCGGGCCGTGGCCGGGTGCAATTCGACGTTGCTCGCCACTGAACCGAAGGTGACATGGATGCCTTCCCTGGCGAACAACGCAAGGAGCTTGGCCGCATGTTCAGGGAATGGTCCGTCATCGAACATCAGGGCGACATGAACGAGGTTGGAATCGTCCGCGCCGGCTCGCGTCTGTGTCGGCGAAGGCATAACTGGATTCGTCAGAGCAATTTCAACAGACGGTTTGTCTCTGAGCGAATCGGCTGGCTCCCGTTCGCTGCGCCGCCTGGTTCGACTTTTTTCATTGGATCCTGAATGAATCAACAAATCGAGCGATTACCGGGTCGTCGTGAAAACCGGATGTTGATGTGGCCAAAACCCGGTAGATAGCGTTCGGCGCGATAGCTACCCGTGTCACATATCGAATTTTCCCACGGTCCCCCTCGAGGATGATGCGATAACCTGGAATATCTCCATGTCCATCAGGAACGCAGGAAACGATATCGAATCCTTGCTGCTTAAAGAAACTTTTCAGCCCATCAAGGCGCTGCTCAACAGTCAAACCTGCGCCCTCCGGCGGAATCTCGTTGTAGCTCAACCGTAAATTGATGTCCCGCTGCGGGACATTGCAATTCGCAGTCAAATTTCTGATGGAAACGCCCTGTGCTGAATCGGTGGTTGTCTCAGTGGTGGTGGCGCACGGAAACTCCGTGGATGCTCGCTGGTCGCTGGTATAGACGCGCTGCCATACGTACGCTGGGTGTGAGTCGAACACAAATTGTAAAAGTCCGAAGACAACAACAATCGGGGCCAAGACCGGCAAGGCACGCACCAGCTTCTTGGGGCTCGCCCGCAAGCGCTCGTGCTGTTGCCACGAATAGACGGTAATACAAAACCCCACTGCGGTCGTGATTAAGGCGTCAACGTGTTGGATGAGAAATACGCGCATGGCTCAAGCTGTATCAACCGCGAGAACTGAGCCACTACGGGCCGGTGATGTCAATCCCGACTTGCCGGGAAACGACCTGTCCTCCATAGCTTCGGCGAAGGAAGGAAAACGTTCGGGGCAAGCCGACGGCGCTAACCGGTGTTGGATTCAGTCTTAAAAATTCGTGCAGCAGGATTTGCCGGACCGTCAATCAAATCACCGGGACCGTGATTGCTAAAATCCTCTCCCCGGGGGAGAGGAAACAGGTGAGGGCGAGTCAAAAACCCACTTTTCAGTCTTCTGCTCATTTCCTAAATTCCCATCATGGCCGACAGTGGACGCGCCCGTGAGCTTCGCAGGAGCGAAACCTGGGCGGAAAAGCTGATGTGGCGCTGGCTGCGCGACCGGCGGTTTAGCGGCTACAAATTCCGCCGCCAGCATCCGCTCGGCGATTACTACCTCGATTTCTTTTGCGAGGAGGCGGAATTGAATGTGGAACTGGACGGCAGCCAGCACGGTTTTCCCGACCAGCGCAAACACGATGTGGAACGGGAAAGCTTTCTGCAATCGCGCGGCATAAAGACGCTGCGATTTTGGAATTCGCATCTGCGCCGCAATGCCCAGAACATCCGCGACACGATCTTCAATGAATTGCAATCTCGTGCGCCGCATCCGTTCCCGGAATACACAAGGCCGATAAAACCGGTGGCTGAGAAGAAAAGTTAGTTGAAACGCTCGACCTCACCCCGGCCCTCTCCCCCGGGAGAGGGAGAATCATTCGCCGCCCCCCTTGAAAATATGCGCGACTTGATTTGCCGGACGGTTCAAGGGCGAGCCGACCTTCAATCATCATCATCCACCGCTTTTACCGCCCAGACCGGATACGGCGCTTGCGAACCCTTCATCGCCCGCCAGAGAATCCGGTTGAACAAATCTTCCGGACATTGATCTTCCTTTTCCAGAGGCAACCTTGCCGAAACGTAGGCGTCTTTGCGTAACAGCGACTCGGAAATGTGTTTGGGCGGTGGATTCATTTCATCCAGCGGCACGTTGTTCGTCACGGCGGTGAACGGGGTGAAATCTGATGTGCTGGTGAAACAGTCGAACATCGGCGTGGCCGTCGCGTCCATCTGGTTCATTGGCGGCAGGCCGAGGATGAGTTCCATCGTGCGCAACAGGCTGGTCTGGTTGTATTGCGTGCTGATGACCACGTCGCGTTTCGTATAGGCGCTGACGACATAGGCCGTCGTCCGATAGCCACTCACATGGTCCCAGCCGTTTTGCGGGTCGTCTTCGACGGCAAAAATGCACGTGTTCGTCCAGAATTTGCTGTGGCTCACGGCCTCGACCACCTCACCGACGGCAAGGTCGTTGTCGGCCACCTGCGCTTCGGGCGTGGGCGAACCGGATTTCGTGGCGCTGGTGTGGTCATTCGGCAGCCAGAGGATGGTGAAGTTCGGGAAATTGTCCGCCGCCTCAAATTGTTTCAAGTCCTTGTTGAACTGCGCGGCGCGATAAACATCCGGCACGTCCAAATCCCAGCTCACCATGTTCGTCGCCATGAACGGTCGCAGCGATTCGATGTCCGGTTCGCTTTCATAAACAATCGCGTTCGAGCCGTTCACGAAATCGTGATAGCAATCGAGAAAGTTGGGCTTGGTTTTTCGTGCTTTGTCCTTCCAATGTTTGTGCGTGGTGGTGAATTCGCCGAAGTCGCGCACGGTTTTGCCGTGCGCCAGCGCGTCGTCCCAGATGAAACCCGCCGGCGAATAAGCCAGCGCGTCCTCGCCGCCTTCGCCAAAACCGCCGCTGGGATAGCTGCGCGGAAAACCGGCGAACTCGCGTTCCATGTAATCCGTTGCGAACGCGGTGTCCGTCCATTGATGGCCGTCGGCGCTTAAAATGCCGGAGCAATACGTGTTGTCCAATAGCACAAAATCACGGACCAGCTTGTGCTGGTTTGGCGTGACGCGTTCACCGAAGATGCACAGGTCGGCGTTGCCGTTGCCTTCCGCCACATCGCCGAGAACTTGATCGTAGCTGCGGTTTTCCTTGATGATGTAAATCACGTGCTGAAATACGCTCGGCTCGCCGACGCGCTCCGGCACCGGCTGCGCCAGCTGGTTTGGCCGGGCGGGCAACTTCGCCTGTGCCAGCAGCGGGTAACGCAAATCGGCCAGCGCCCTTTGCGTCAACGCCGCCAGTTCCCTTGCCGATGGCACCGGCACCAGCGAGAGTGAACCGGCGTATTGCTTGGAGTTGAATCCAAACCCATGGCCAGATCTGGCCTTTTCCATTTTCACGCCGATGCTTTTGATGTTGGCCACATAAATTTTTCCCCGCTTTGCGTCGAACGCGGTGGCTCCGGGAAACCAGCCGACCGGAATCAGGCCGAGCAACTTCGACTTGCCGGGTTTGAAGCGAAAGACCGCGACGGCGTTCTGCGTGCCGTTGCAAACAAAGAGTTTTCCCCCGGATTTGTTGAACGCGAGTGCGTTGGGCTGCGCGCCGAACAAATCGCCCGGATTTTGCCGCGCGCAAATGGTTTCGACGATCCGGTCGGTGCGCGTGTCAATGACGCTTAACGTGTCGCTGCCCGCATTGGCCACCACCAGCCAGCGGCCATTCGGCGACAGAGCCAATGCGCAGGCGTGCAGGCCGGTGAGAAGTTCGGAGTTCGGAGTTCGGGGTTCGGGGTTCGGGGCGAGGTCAATCACCGAAACCGAGCCTTCGCTGGCGATGCCGCGCGCATCCACCCGCACGCGTGTGCCCTGTCCGGCCGGGCCGACGACGCTATTGGTATCCGGCCGGCGGCCGCCCCAATTGCTCACGTAGATTTTTTCGCCGGCAAGCGCCACGTCGAATGGCGCGACGCCAGTGTCCCACAGCCGCAGCACGCGCCCGGTCGCCGCATCCAATTCGGCAAGGCGATTGGAAAGGTTGAGCGCGACATAAAGTTTTCTGCCGTCCGGTGAAACCGCAATGCCCGTGGGAATTTCCTCCTGGCGCATCGGCGCGTTGGCCGGCGGCAACGCGATAGAAAACACCGGCGAAACTTTGTGGTCTTTGCCGACACCAAAGACCTTGATGTCGCCGTTGACATTGGCCATGTAAATCCGCGTGCCGTCCGGCGAAAACACGAGGCCGGTGAAGCTGAGTTGCGCCTTTTCGTCCAAATCGAGAACTCCAGGAACGACGGACTCTTGTTCCCGGGCTTTGTCGGTTGGCAATGCAACCCGTTGCATGATTTTTCCGGTTGCCGGGTCCACCACCACCAGTTCCTGCGTCAGGCCAGCGGTGACCAGCAACCGGCCATTGGGACTCAACGCCAGTGCCTGCGGTCTCATGCCGGGCAGCTCAACCTGAATGCCGGCGGGTGTGACCCGTTGGTTGACCGGTGTGACGAGCCCGGTCGCATTCCGACCAACAGTTTCGGTTGTGGCGTCAAAATCCTCCGCGTTCAACCCGCTTGCAGAGAAAATGAAATTGAATCCGGCGAACGCGCAAAGCCCGAGGCAACGGACGAAAAATTTCAGTTTCATTCCGGTTGAGAATGACAGCAAAGTACGACCGTCGGCAAGTTACATGGTGGTCACAAATTTGGTTGTAGAGTCGGCGGCCTGCCCTGACATCCGATGTCGGGGTAAATGCGCCGAACGAAATTTTTTGGGTGGGACGAGCCTCCTCGCGAGCCGTGATTTCCTCAAAAGAACCGAGCCACAGGCTCGACACTACACCACGCTATGCCACGGCGGGATCGAGCCGCTTGTCAGGCACGAGATAATTGCGGACGTAATCGGTCACGGTGTCTTCGAGCGACGTGACCGGCGCGCGGTAACCGGCGGCGCGCAGCCGGCCGAGGTTCGCCTGGGTGAAATACTGGTATTTATCGCGGATGGCTGCTGGCATTTCAATAAATTGAATGTTCGGCTTCTGCTTCAGCGCGGCAAATACGGCGTTGGCCAGGTCCAGCCACGTTCGCGCCTGACCGCTGCCGATGTTGAACAGGCCGTTCGCCTTGGGCGTCGCGGCCAGATGCAGCGTCATCGCGACGGCGTCCTTGACATAAAGGAAATCGCGCTTTTGTTTGCCGTCGTGGTAGTCGGAGCGGTGGCTCTTGAACAGACGGATGACGCCGGTCTCGCGCACCTGCCCGAAACTTTTGTGGACGAGCGAACGCATGTCGCCTTTGTGATCTTCGTTCGGGCCGAAGACGTTGAAATATTTCAACCCGGCGACGCGGTCCAAAAATCCTGTGCGCCGGGCGTGCAAATCGAAAAGGTGCTTTGAGCAACCGTACATGTTCAACGGGCGCAGCTTGTCGAGTTGCGCCTCGTCATCCTCCATGCCCGCCGAGCCGTCGCCGTAAGTCGCGGCGGACGACGCATAGACGAAGCGCGGTTTTTGGCGGTGCGCGGTTCGGGCGAGCGCCCACGCCGCAAGGTCCTTGGTGAATTCGTAATTGTTGCGGATGAGAAGGCTGGCATCGCGCTCGGTCGTGGACGAACATGCGCCCATGTGCAAGATCAAATCGAACTTTCCCAGCGCGCCGTTTTGCAGCCGGGGCAGCAAGTCGTCGGCCTCGACGTAATCGGCGAAGCGCAGCGGGGTAAGATTGCGCCATTTGTCATCCGTGCCGAGGCGGTCGCAGACGACGATGTCGTCGCAGCCGTGGCGGTTGAGCGCCCAGACCAGCGCGCTGCCGATAAAGCCCGCGCCGCCGGTGACGAGCACCCGCGCATCGGAAAAATCATTCGGTTTCATTTCTTATTTGCGAAGTTTCCAAAACAATATCGCAGAAATGATCATTACAACAGCAACAGTTGGGAATGCTTGATACATGACAAAGTGAAGGAATTGTTCGTCCGTTGCCAACCATTTGTCGGGATAGATCTTTTTCAGGGTGTCCCAATCCCTGTAATACTTTATCGAAAGCATCACAAAAAGAATTGCGAAAAGTAGATTTACAACTATTCCGCCGATTATCGTGTATTTTTTATTCTTTGGCATGGTTATTAATCCTGCTCAGCATCACACAACCCGCGCATCGGAAAAATCGTTGGGTCGCATTTTCGACTGAGCATGGAGCGAAACGGAAAGGAATTCAATCTCGCGCTGTCAATTTTTCGGGAAGCGATAAAAGCGCTGCGGATAGTTTGTGGATTCCGGGTCCCGGAAATAGAAAAGGGCATTCGTCAGGGGAGTCCATTCGACCAGATTGGTTGACGCCTCAATTGGATAGGTGAGACCGATGCCGTCGGGCAGGCGATAGCCAAACGAAGGATCAATAGCCAGTGGCGTAGCCGGAGGGGTCTGCATATTTTGCCCCAGATAAATCGGTGGAGGCGGCGGTGGCACTGGAGTCGCAATTTGTGTTTGCGGCGAAACATGTGTTTCATTTTGTTGAGTGACAACTTCGGCTGAATCAAATGCCCAACTGATCAAATCATGATTCTGCCAATCCGCGCCCGAGGCCGCAGTGAAACCCACCCAGGCGCGGCCATTATCCAGGTTCATGACTTTGGCCAGATTGACATAGACGGTCATCAGCGGATTTTCCAGATCATCCAGAAACACCTCCAGATTGCCGGGGATATAAACCAGTTTCACGGTGTGAATCTGGCCGTCGGAAAAATTGACACCATTCGTGGTCGCGGCGATGGTGTTGCTGAGACTGTCCCAAAGCGGCGTCGTGGGCGAATGCGGCGCCAATACTGCGATCAGGTCATACTTTCCGTAGTCATTGCCGTAGGCATGGTCCTGCCAGTGATAATTGTTGAATTTGACCGCCAGCAGATTGGTGATGCCTCCATAACCGATGTTGCATCCCGGATAACCGAGCGCCGGAGTCGAATTGTTCTGAATCACAAACGCCAGGCCGTCGGCGCCGGTGGAATATTTCTCGGTGATTTGAATCTGGAAAGTCGTTTCGAAGCCATTCTTGACCGGCTGTTTCGCGCCCAGCCACGCGCCGCCCAATCCCTGTCCCGGGATGGCGGGTGAAAGCCGCAGTTTGCCCTCGAACGGACTCGCATGGGCCTGCAAAATGAGCCCCGCAGTGGAATCGAAATTGGCGTAAACCGTGCTCGCCGCGAGCGATTGATGACTCAGAAACGCGACCCCAATCAGCGCTAACAGGTCGAAACGAGCATTTGGTATCGGGCGCATGGAATTTTTATCGGCGGTTTATGTTTCAACAATGGTCGGACGGATTTCGTTCAAAAATGCTCCCCGAATTTTCCGGTGACTACGAATGCGAGCGCACCAGATATGACGCGAACCATTCTGGAATTCAAGATAATGCTGAATTTGCCGCTGGCGGGGCAGGGCTACCAGCGAGCCGCGACTCCGGCGCTACCGGACAAATCTGGTTTTGACTTTCCGGCTGTCTGCCATAAGTTATAGCGATTTTATTCCTTAACGAATATGATTTCAGAAAAGCGAAACACCCGGATGAACCTCGGGGTTACACAACGTCGCCTCCATTTCATCGCGTTCATCACGCCGCTCATCCTGTTGCCGGTGTTGGGCCTTTCCCAGTCGGCTCCCGAGGTCCGCACGTTGACACCACCCGATGTCGGCCAGGCCGCGCCCGCGCCCGCAAATCTGGCGTTGAACCCGCCGCCCGCCAAAGGGTTGAAGCCGCTGATGCAACCAGTCACCGGCGGTTTTACAGTGAACACGGATTCGCGCGAAGAGGTGCGTGGCTTTTACAATGGCGTCTATCTGAGTTCGGAAAATGTGCCGCAGGATTCGACGGCGAATGCGTTGGCCTGTTTTCCCGGCCACAACGCGAATGCATTTCAGCAGGCAGAACTACAGCGCATCAACTGGTTCCGGGCGATGGCCGGGATGCCCGCGGCCATCGTGCTCGACCCGATTGATGATTGGGGTTCGCAACAGATGGCCATCATCCAATCGGCCAACAACGTGCTCGATCACAATCCCACGAACACGTATGCCTGTTACAATACTTTTGCGGCGAGTTATGCGGGCGGGGACCAGGACCTGGGCGGCAATGGGGCGCAGGCGACGACGGACTTCATCTGGGACAACGGCGCGAAGAACAACGAGGTCGGCCATCGGCGCTGGATTCTTTATCCCTCGGAGACCGTGATGGGCGTGGGCGACGTGCCGGGAGCGGGCACCAATGCCGCGGCGAATCTCACCTATGTTTTCGATCCGGCCAGTTTCGGGCCGCGTCCGGCCACACGCCAGCCTTACGTTGCCTGGCCGCCGGAAGGTTATGTTCCGTATCAGGTCGTTTTTCCCTACTGGTCGTTTGCCTTGACCAACGCGGACTTCACCAACGCAACGGTCACCATGACCAGCAATGGTGTGCCGGTGTCAACGGCGATTCAGCCGTATCAGGTCGGTTTTGGCGAAAACACGCTGGTTTGGCTGCCGATGGGCCTGAATGGCACCAACTACGCGCCTTTTCCGTTTGACGGCACGGACACGGTCTATGGCGTCACCGTCAGCAACATCAATTACAACGGCACGTTGATTCATTATTCCTACAACGTGACGGTGTTTGATCCGGGGACGGCGGGTGCCGATACGATTCCGACCGCTATGAATGGGCCAGCCCAGCCGGTGGTCAACGCGGCCAATACCTATTCGGCGGTTGCGCCAAACAATCCGCACGTGACCAGCTATAATTTTCTCGTGGCGCAACTCACGTCCGGCAACCTGGCCGACGACGCGAACAGCGGCCTGGCCAATTTCACGGCCTCGCCGCCGCCGCTTTATTCCGTCATCATCGGCGCGCCGGACGGTTCCGGCAATTGCTTCCACTTGTGCCACACCAATCCCACGTCGGAATTTTTGCAGTTGAACGAGACGCTCTTGCCCGCGAGCAACACAATGGTGTCCTTCAAGAGTTTGCTGGGTTACGCGACCACCAATGAGAGTGCGCGCGTGCAGGTTTCGACGGACAGCGGGGCGAGCTGGCAGGATTTATTTGTCGAAATCGGCAGTGGCGGCTCCGGCGAATCCACCTTCACACCGTATTCGCTTTCGCTGTCCAACTACGCGGGCGTGCCGACGCTGTTGCGTTTCAACTACGCCTTTACTGGCGGCAGTTACTATCCGGAGAACGATCCCGATGTCGGCTGGTGCCTGGAAAATATCGTGGTGACGAATACCCAGCAAATCATCAACGCGGTCACCAACAATTCCTCCGTCACCAACATCGTTTCCGGCAATCTGGATGACACTGCGAACAACGGCCTGGCGAATTTCACCATCACGCCGCCGGCCTATTATTACGTCACCACCAACCCGCCGGCTGGTTCGGAAACCGCCTGTTTCCATCTCTGCCACATTGATCCGACGTCACAGTTCCTGCAGTTGAACGAGGTATTGTTGCCGGCCACCAACACGACCGTCAGCTTCAACAGCATTTTGACTTACGCGAGTCCGGATGAAACGGCGCTGATCCAGGCGTCCACCAACAACGGGGCGTCGTGGGATGATTTGTTTGCCGAGGCCGGATTGCCGGACAACATGCAACCGGTGGAATCGAGTTTCAGTCCGCACACGCTTTCCTTGTCCAATTACGCCGGGCAACTGACACTGCTGCGATTCAACTACGCTTTTACCGGTGGTGAGTATTGGCATTACAGCGATCCGGACACGGGCTGGGACCTGGAAGACGTGGTCGTGACCAATACCCAACAGCAGGCTATCACCATCATGGACACCACCAACTTCGTTTTCACGCCCGCGCAGCCCGGCAACTATTTGCTTCAGGCGCAACCGGTGATTTTCGGCCAGTTCCCCCTTAGTTTTGGCCCGGTCGAACAGGTCACTGCGGTTATCGGTGGCACACCCAGCATTGTGATGAACCAGCCGGTGCTGACCAACAACCAGGTGTTGCTCAACTTCACCGTGAGTGGCGGTTCGGCAAATACATTCCACCTGCTGCAAACGACGAACCTAACGGTGCGGTGGGTTACGAATTCGACCGCGACGTTCACCACCAACGTCCCCTACAGTTCGTATCGCTACACCGCCACGAATAATTCTTCCTTGCGATTTTACAAGGTGCAAACGCCCTGACGGTCGCCGGCAGTTCGAACCGATTCTTTTTATCCGCGAATTCCGCGAATTGACGCGAATCTCGAAGGGCCAAAGGCCCGATGGAAAATAGCCTGGGGTACCTTCCGTGGTCTGGCCCTCGACTCTCCACCCTCAACCCTCAACTCTCAACCTTCAACCCTGTCTTACATCACTGGTTGACGTGCACCACGGTCGCGGGCGGAAAACCGTTGAAATAGGTAGAGGAGGCGTGGCTGTACGCGCCGATTTGTTCGCTGTAGAGCAGGTCGCCGAGTTGCAGGTTGGCTGGCAGGTTTTCCGCCATCGAAACCACGTCGAGCGCGTCGCACGTCGGGCCAAACACCGAGCAAATCTGTGTCGGTCCGCGCTTGAACGATTTCAGGTGGTAATGGCAATGGTCGAAGATAACGCCGGAAAAGGTGTGATAGACGCCGTCGTTGATGTAGTAACAGAGTTTTTGGTCGCGCACGGCCTTGCCAATGATCTTGGAGACGGCGGTGGCGGTGGTGGCGCAAAGAAAGCGGCCCGGTTCGGCCAGAATCTGGATGTTCTTCGGAAAGAGCCGGTTGAGTTCGCGGTTGATGATGCCAGCCAGTTCGCGGAACGGTTTCACCGTGTCGTCGTAGGGCGCCGGGAATCCGCCGCCGATGTCCAGCAGGTTCATCTTGGTGTAGCCGCGGTCCCTGGCTTCCTTGAAGATGTTGGCCGCCAGATTGATGGCGGCGACGTAATTCTTGAAGTTCGTCGTCTGGCTACCGACGTGGAAGCTGATGCCCTCGACAGTCAGTCCGACTTTGTCCGCCGCCAGGATCAAGTCCACGGCTTCGCCGGGCGAGGCGCCGAACTTGGACGACAGCTCGACCATCGCGCCGGTATTCGGCACCTTCAGGCGCAATGCGAGCCCGGCCTGCGGGGCGTACTTCTTGATTTTGCGGATTTCCTCGTGGTTGTCGTAAGTGACCAGCGGTTTGTATGGGTTCAACTCCTGCAGCGTCTCGTTGGCCTTGATCGGATTGGCATAGATGATCTTGTCCCAGATCCATGCCTGCCGTTCCTTGTCGGGCATGTCCTTGATGTATTCATGGACGATGTGGAATTCGGGCATCGAGGCCACGTCAAAGCTCGCCCCGGCGTCGAACAACGTCTTGACGATGGCGGGATCGGGATTGGCCTTGACGGCGTAGTAGGCTTGGACGCGCGGCAGGTATTTTTTGAACATCGCGTAGTTGCGCCGTAACTCTTCGTGGTCCACCACGAACAGCGGCGTGCCGTGTTCCTCCGCCAGTTTCTTCAGTGTGCGGTGTGGGATCATCTCAATCTCCGTCGGTGAGCAGGAAATTTTTGAACTGCCACGGATCGTCCCGGTCGATCTGCGGATGGTTGTGCCTGTTGAACACGTTGGTGTAATGCTTCAACGGCGTCCAGTCCGATGGCTTGGAAATCCATTTACCAAGATACGGTTTGGAAATCTTCAAGATGTACTCGTGCGGCAGGTCGTCAGGCACGCAGACGCCTTTGGCCGGGTTTTCAATCATCCACATGGCCGCTGCGATGACCGAGATGGCGACCTGCATGGTGGTGGCGTTCTGGTGCGGCACCAACCGGCGTGATTCCCCGATGCTGAGGTCGCTGCCTATCCACCACGAATTATAGGCGTGGCCCATCAACAGGGCGCCGAGGATGTCGGAGCCGCTGGTGATTTCGTCGTTGAGGATGCGCTGTTTTTTCTGGAGCTGGTAATTGTAACCGCGGAGTTCGTTCAGCGACGCAATGGCCACGTCGGCCGGGCAATAGGCGTAATGCACCGTGGGCCGGTAAATGGCGTTGCCCTTTTCCCAGACTGTCAACCGGTCGGAAATGGTGAACGCCTCGCCGTGGCGCACGACCATGCCGTTGATGCAGTAGTCGGGCACCCACGACGAAACCCAGGTGTTGATGCCCATGCGGGCGAGGCAAATCTGATTGCGCGGGCCTTCGGTGTGCTCATACGCCAGCGGCGGCAATTCCTTCTCGTGCGTGCCCCAGCCCAGCTCGGCCGTGGTCGTGCCTTCCTCGCGGAAACCCTCGACACTCCAGGTGTTGACGAACTCGTCCACCTGTTTGGGTTTGTTCGTAATTTGCGTGTCGCGTTCGCTGCAATGAATCACCTTCACCCCGAGTTTCATCGCCAGATGATTGAATTTCTGTCCGGCGATGAGCTGCCGGATTTCGTCGGCGGCCCTGCCGGTGACCTTCTTGTCCTTGACGGCGCGGTTGCCGATGTCAATCAGGCCCTGCTTGGTGAAGTGCGAGATGAGACCGGGATTCGCGCCGTGTTCGAGAACCGCCGTCGGGCCGGGCCGGGTCCATTTGCCAACCATGCGGCGGATGTTCATGTGACGCCAGTACAGCGTCATTTTCTGCGGCGTTGCGGCCCTGGCATTCTCGTAGGGGTCCCACAGTTCGACCGACGTATTGACGTAGAGCACACCGCGGTCATGGCACCACTGAAGGATTTCGCAACAGTCAATGTTCCACGCCAGGTCAATCAGGACGTCGCCTGCCTCCAGATATTTGCCCAGCAGCAAGCCCATGTTCTCGCGCGTCACGCGTTTGTGCACGAACTTCACGCCGCGCTTCAGCCACGGCGCCAGCACATCACGACGGTCCTCGAAGTCCATGACGGAGATGCGTTGGAGCGGCAGCTTGAGGTGCTTGACCAGAATGGGGAGGGCGCATTGCGCCACGGCCCCATAACCGACGAACAAAATTTTGTGCCTGAATTCCAGCATGGCAAAGTTGTTTTAGCGCGGCACTTTGTCCGAAAATTTTTCGCGTTACAAGAGTTTATTGAAGAATGGCAGTTTGCAATTTCGTCCTCATTCTTGTTCCCTTCCTCGTCCTCGAAATTCCCCCGCAAAAAAACGGGACGAGGAGGAGAATGAGGCCGGGGAGGAAAAAGATTGATTTACCGCACCGCCACCAAATCCGGCTGCGCCAGCGAGAGTCCGCCTCGGGCATTGCTGTCAAACTTGGCACGGACGATGACATTGTTGGTGCAGGTGGTGTTGTTGACCCGGAAGGCCGCGCTGCCGCAATCGCTGGCAATCAGGGTGGTGAAGGAATTGTCCGCGCACTCGGTCCGGGGGGCGGGTTGCCAGCCGCGGTCGGTCTTTTCCTCGGCCTGCGCCATGAACACGCCGTAATGACGGCTGTTAAAGATGGAAATGTCATGAAATTGATTGTCGCGACTCGCGCGCATGAAGACGCCCAGGTTGTTCGCGGTCAAAACGGCGTTGCTGATGACGTTGTGATTGAAAGCGAGATCAAGCGAGATGCCGGCCCCGGGATTGTCGTGGAGGTAAAGTTTCGTGAACAGGCAATTCGTCGTCTGATAACAGGCCAGACCGTCGAACTCGTTGTCGAATGCGGTCAAATCCCGCACCGTCAGCCGCCGCACGCCCCGCGTGGTGACGAGGCCGCCGGAACGGCAGCGGGCGCAGGTCACATGTTCCACGACCGAGTCGCTCACGTTCTGCACCGTGATTCCGTTGTTGCGGATCTCCGAGCCTTCGCCCTGAAGCTGCCAGAGCTCGTGTTGCTGGCGATAGCGGTTGCCGTCAATGAAAAGGCCGCTGACACGCAAATTATTCACGGTTCGTTGTGGATTGTTGATGGGTTCACCCAAAATGATCACCGGGCAATTGGCGCCGTCCGCAAGGCGCAATACGGTCGCATTGCCGGAACCACGCAAGCTCTGATGATCACGCCGCAACACAACGGGCTGGCCGACCTCAAATGTTCCGGGCGGCAACATCACCTCCCCGCCGCTGGCCGGCAGGCGGTCCAGCGCCTGCTGGATTTCGGCGCTGGTCACACCCGCGGGTAAGGTTACGACCGCCGGTTTCGTTACGACCGCCGGCTTCGGGGCCGGTATTTGGGGAGCAATCACGCCGGCCGATGAAAAAACCGACAAGCACACGCATAAAGTCGTTTTTGCGGCTTTCACTCTCCTGACTTGATTTAAGCTCATTTTCATACGAGCGGGACGGCTTCGTCTCATCTCCGTCCCCGGTTTAATCTCCTTCAAGGCAAGCAGATTTTCAGCCAATAACCTGTTGTTTTTTAAAAATTTTTAAGTTGCAACAGCCCCAAAACGGACGATGTTACTGTTTGAGTGGTTTAGCAGTCTCCTATTGCACGTTATTTCCCCGGCGGTTGGATTTCTTTCGGGATTTCCCAGCAGCAGCGAAGCGGTTATGCTCCGTGCGAATTTTATGACGAACGTGCAATCTGCAAACGCATCAACCCCCGCCGCCCTCGGCTACGCCATGCCCGCCGAATGGGAACGGCACGATGCCACCTGGCTTGCCTGGCCGCATAATGAGGCGGATTGGCCGGGCAAGATGGACGCCGTCCGCTGGGTCTATGGCGAGATGGTACGCAAGATTTCGCCGGGCGAACTTGTGCGCATTCTCGTCCGGCACGAGGCCGAGCAAAAACTTGCCGCTGGCCGGCTCAAGCGCGCAGGCTGCGATTTGAAGAACGTCCGGTTCATCGTGCATCCGACGAACCGCGGCTGGCTGCGCGACAGCGGACCGATTTTCGTAAAGCGGAAAACATCGAACATCGAACATCGAACATCGAACGCCGAAACAGCGATTGTGCATTTCCATTTCAATGCTTGGGCGAGACACGACGACTGGCAAAAAGACCGCAAAGTGCCCGAGCTGGCGGCGCGCAAGCTTGGCAAACAGTTTTTCCACGCTGAGTTTGACGGCAAACCTGTCGTCGTTGAAGGCGGCGGCATTGAAGTGAACGGCCGCGGCACGTTGCTGACGACGGAGGAGTGTTACCTTCATCCCAAGATTCAGGTCCGCAACCCCGGCCTGACGCGCGGGCAATACAACGAGACGTTCCGGAAATATCTTGGTGTAAAAAATGTGTTCTGGCTGCGCAAGGGCACGGCCGGCGATGACACGCATGGACACGTTGACGACGTCTGCCGGTTTGTGAACCGGAAAACGCTCGTTCTTATCAGGGAAAAAAACAAGCGCGACGTCAATTATCGTCCGCTCGCGGAAAACTGGGAACGCATCCGGGATTTGCGCCTGGAAGACGGCTCCAAGCCCGAGGTCGTGCCGTTGCCCATGCCCGCGCCGCTTTATTTCAATGGACATCGGCTGCCGGCGAGCTACGCGAATTTCTACATCAGCAACGCCTGTGTTATCGTGCCGACGTTCAACGACCCGAACGACCGCGTCGCGCTGGGCATTTTGGGTGAGTTGTTCAAAGACCGGCCGGTGGTTGGCATTCACGCCGTTGATCTGGTCCTCGGTTCCGGTTCGCTGCATTGCCTCACGCAACAACAGCCGGCGTGAAAAGGCAGTTCCGAAGGAGCAATGGAAATTAGCCCGGCACATCGTGCCGGGTGTTTTGAACAAACAAAAATTCGTCCTGGAGGGACGGGGGGAATTTCATTCACACAGTCCAGCGTCCTTTCAGGACGCAAATCATTTTAATCCTCCAACCAGCCACTGTGTGGCTGGCTAATTTCCGGTGTCGCTTCGCGACGCAATTACGCTTTGAATTGTTTCACCGCCTCGACGCAGCGACCGCAAATCGTCGGATGGTCAGAGTGAAATTCCGGCCCAATGTCGGTTTCCCAATGCCAGCAGCGTTCGCATTTCTGGCCGTCGGCGGTGTGAATTGTTTTAAGGTGTCGACTTGTCTGAAAACTTGAAGTAAAAAAAGGCGAGGAGAGCGACACTAATAAGTCCAATTGGTGACAAAAAAGTGTAAGCCAAAAACCCAATCAAAGTGTCAACGAGCAATGCAAGGAAATAAGCAACAGCTTGATCTTGTTTGAACTCACCAATAATTTTTATTGCTCCAACAAAAGATTTTATCAGTACGAAAACAAACAG
>JBEKJN010000027.1:0-16696 GCA_050011235.1 Verrucomicrobiota bacterium
GCCGTCTGGAAACCCACCCGCATTTCTTCGATTACTTCGTTGAAGGCTGCCAGTTTAATCCCGTGGTATCACCCAACGCGGCAGCGGCCCGGCCAACCTCCTGAATTTTTGACATGTTCGAACTGATTGACACCCATCCCGCCGTCAACGTGCAGGAGGCCGAATACCAGCGGTTGCTTGGATATCCGAAGCATCACTCGCCGGACGGGCGGTCGCGCGAACTCGCCGACCGGGCGCGGACGTGGTATGCGGAAAACGGCAAACCGTGGATTTATGCCCGGCAGACCGATGATCTGGAACTGAAAAACCAACGGCTGCAGGTTCATGGAACCGAATTTGCGTCGAAACAACTTCATGATCAATTCGTCGCCGCTCACGCTCACACGGCGGTGCTCGTCGCGGTGAGCGCCGGGCCGGAATGCGAAGAAAAAGCGCGACAACTCTGGCAGAAGAGCAAGCCGGACGAATATTTTTTCATGGAGATGTACGGCTCCGCGGTGGTCGAGAATCTGGTGACGGTTGCCAGCGGCCACCTCTGCGGCTGGGCCGATCAAAATGGTATGGCGGCCCTGTCGCATTACAGTCCGGGTTATTCGGGTTGGGACATCTCCGATCAAATCAAACTGTGGAAATTGATCCGGCAAAAACCGGGCCGCGAATTTCCCGGCGACATTCAGGTGCTGGACACCGGGATGTTGCGACCAAAGAAATCGCTTCTGGCGGTGTTCGGCATCACGCGGCATCTGGACACGGTGCGGAACCTGGCGACCTTGATTCCCTGCGAAAACTGCTCACTGCCGGGCTGTCAATATCGCCGCGCGCCGTATCGGCATTCGCCGCCGCAGATTGAAGACGTGCGCCGGCTCCAGGGCGGTCCGGATGAAGAGCCGGACACGCCGGTTGCCGCCGGGCCACCGCTGGAGCATGACGCCCGATACAGCATCAACACCCGCGCGCTGCAAAAATGGTCGCAGGAACGGCTGCAATTGAATTTTTTGGAGGACCGTTCGGTGGAAGCCCGGTTTCGTTACGAAGGCACCACCTGTTCCAACCTGGGGCGGCCGCTGGCATTTGACTACGAAGTAAAACTCGGGCCGCCCGACGACGGTTACCGGATTCTGGCAGCCGGTTGTGTTCCAACTCCCGGCGACACCGGCTACCAATACCAGTGCGAGTATCTGAACAACGCCGAATCGCTCATGCGCAGCATTGCGAACGAGAAACCCCTGCTCGGCAAACCCTTGAACGCGGTTCTGGCGTGGAAACGTCCCTACGATCCTTCCGGCTGTTATTGTGATTCGGCCCGGCGCGCACACAAATGGGGCCTGGTCTTTGAAGTGATTCATTACGCACTGGTCCGGCGCGAGAAGGAAGCGAGTAGAGTTGGACAACCGGCGGGATTTTTGAAATGATGGAGAACTCTCTATGACAAAACTTTGTGACATCAACGCGGCGGCAAAGGAAAAACTTCCACCCGGTTTCACCGACAAATCAGGCGTCGGCGTGCATTATACGGATGCCTTCATCAAGCCGATGAACACCAAGTTGCCCGACGGCACGCGCGTCGGCTGCAAACGCAAGGGACTGAAATTGACGCTCACCGTCGGCACCAAAAAGGGCGAAGGCTTGATGCGCCGGCTCGACGTCAGCAAAGACCCGGTGGTAATGTTGAACGCCGCGCTGCAGGAAGCCGCCAAGGCGGCGGGTGTGGAGTTGAAGATCATCGGCACGGAAATTTTCATCGCGGCGTAATCTGACAACAGAAACCACTTCGGAATATTATGACCGTGCCAAGATTGTATCTGAATCTTTCCGGAAGTTTGTTTTTCATTCTACACTTAATTCAATCCATCTTCCCTGTCTTTTTATTTGCAGCCAGCGCAGGATTTGTGGTGGCGTCTGACTCGCCGCGTGAGCGAATATCCATCAATGAAAACTGGCAGTTTACCAAAGTTGACCCGCCTGGGAACAAAGTGAGCTTGCTCTATGACGTGAAGCCTCAACAGGAAAGGCATGGGGAATCCACAGTCGGAGCAGAAACAAACGCGGCGACGAACGAGCCAACAACACGGCCACCCGTCGTAATCAAGCCATGGATTCTCCCCACCAGCAATGATTTCATAAAGGACCCCTCGCGTAAATTTGTCAGGCCGGAAGGAAATTTCGGAGATGACGTCGCCTATGTGCAACCGAATTTTGATGACAGCTCATGGCAACAGGTAAATTTACCACACGATTGGGCGATAACAGGTCCGTTCACCGCTAAAGGCGGCGGAGGCATGGGACGCCTGCCCAGCGCCGGTGTGGGTTGGTATCGGAAGAAGTTGAGCATTTCGACGAATGACACGGGCAAATCCATTTTTTTGGATGTGGACGGCGCAATGTCTTATGCGACGGTATGGTTGAATGGCCAAATTGTTGGCGGCTGGCCTTATGGTTATGCGTCCTGGCGCGTGGATTTGACGCCCTATGTGAAACCGGGTGGAGAGAATGAACTGGCGATTCGTCTGGACAATCCGCCCGATTCGTCGCGCTGGTATCCAGGCGGCGGAATTTATCGCAATGTCTGGCTCGTAAAAACGGCGCCGGTGCATGTAGGACATTGGGGAACTTACCTGATCACACCGGAGGTTTCAGCATCCTTAGCGACGATTAACTTGAAAGTGACGGTTGACAATGATTCAAAACAAGACGCGAATGTCGGCGTATCAACGCAGATTTTTCCTTCGGATGCAAACGGTAACAAAGCCGGTACCGCCGTGGCCAACATCGCGCCGGTGAATTTGCATATTTCCGCCGGCTCAAGCGGAGTTGCCAAAGGTCAAGGAACCGTCGCCAATCCCAAGCTCTGGGGACCGCCGCCGCAACAGCGGCCCAATCGCTACGTGGCGGTAACTACTTTATCGCAGGGAGACAAAGTGGTGGATATTTATGAAACGCCTTTTGGAATCCGGACAATCAAGTTCGATCCGAATGAAGGATTTTTCATCAATGGCGAGCACATTCTGTTGCACGGGGTCTGCGATCATCATGATTCGGGGGCGCTTGGCGCGGCGTTGAACTATCGCGCGTCGCAGCGGCAATTGGAAATGCTGGCGGACATGGGATGCAACGCCATTCGCACCAGCCACAACCCGTCGGCGCCGGAACTGCTGGAACTGGCGGACAAGATGGGTCTGCTCGTGATGGACGAAATGTTTGACTGTTGGCAACGCAAAAAAACACCGAATGATTATCATCTCCTGTTCGATGATTGGCACGAACAGGACATGCGGGCGCAAATACGGCGGGATCGCAATTCTCCGTCGGTAATTATTTGGAGCATCGGCAACGAGGTCGGCGAGCAATTCACCGGCAAGAACGGGGCTGCGCTGGCCCGGCAACTCTGCGACATCGTGCATGACGAGGATCCCACGCGTCCGACCACCGGCGCCATGAATTGGGCGCACCCCACCGATCCTCTTCCCGGCGTTTTGGATATCATCGGTCTGAATTACCAGGGCGCCGGAATTCGCGGCGCGCCGGGACAATATCCAGCCTTCCACAAGCAGTTCCCGGACAAATTCATTTTTGGCAGCGAAACGGCTTCCGCGTTGAGCAGTCGCGGTGAATACATTTTTCCCGTCGCCAGCGGATTTGGCGCGGCGGTCGGACCGAACTCGGGAGAGGACCGATCGAGGCGCCAAGTCAGCGCGTATGAACTTTATTACGCGTCATTTGGAGCTTCAGCGGACAAGGTCTTTGCTTCCCAAGAACAGCATCCGTATGTTGGCGGCGAATTTGTGTGGACGGGGTGGGATTATCTCGGAGAGCCGACACCTTTTGATTCATCGCGCAGTTCTTATTCCGGTATCATTGATTTGGCCGGCTTCAAGAAAGACAGGTTTTATCTTTATCAAGCGCACTGGCGTCCCGATTTTCCGATGGCGCATATTTTGCCGCAATGGACTTGGCCGGAACGTGTCGGCCAAGTCACACCGGTTCACGTCTTCACTTCCGGCGACGAAGGCGAATTGTTTCTCAATGGCAAATCATTGGGCCGGAAAAAGAAGGGGCAGTATGAATACCGCCTCCGCTGGGACGACGTTGTGTATGAGCCGGGCACGCTCAGAGTGGTCACTTACAAAAACGGCAAAGTTTGGGCGACTGACGAAGTTAAAACAGCCGGAGCACCTGCCAAGCTCAAATTGGAGCCGGACCGCAGCACGATTAGCGCAGACGGACAAGATTTGTCTTTCGTAACGGTAACAGTGACGGACAAGGTCGGAGTCACGGCGCCGCGCGCGGACAATCGTATCCATTTTGAAATCAAAGGGCCGGGTGAAATTGTGGCGACGGACAACGGCGATCCGACGAGCTTTGAATCGTTTCAATCCCATGACCGCAAAGCCTTCAACGGACTTTGTTTAGTGATCATTCGCGGAAAATCCGGGCAACCGGGAACAATTCGCCTTACGGCAAAAGCCGATGGCTTGAAGTTCGGAACAGTATCCATCAAAACTGCACTTCGCGGACATTGACTGGTAAAGGAGGATTACAAAGCAGAGAACACCAGCAATCAAAACGCGCACCAATCGTTTATGGCAAAACACGGTTATAAATGTCGCCCACTTTGGACGCTAGGACTTTGTGTCATCAGCGTTTTCAACGCGCTGGCCTGGCAATCCGACAACGGCGACGGCACGTTCACCAATCCGCCGCTCTACGCCGATTATCCCGATCCCGACATCATCCGCGTGGGTAATGATTTTTATTTCGCGACGACGACGTTTGTCAATTCACCCGGCCTCCCCGTTTTGCATTCCTTGGATCTTGTGAACTGGGAGATCGTTTCGCATGTGGTCGCGCGATTGGATGGCCGCGAGCAATACAACCTGAAAAACGGCGCCGCCTATCGCCAGGGAATTTTCGCGCCGAGCCTGAGGTTTCACGACGGGACCTTCTACGTTGCCGTCACGCCCGTGAATCAGCACACTCGCATCTATTATTCGAAAGACATCCGCGGGCCGTGGCAGTTTCACGAGCTGGATCGCGCTGCGTTTGATCCGGGACTCTTCATTGAGGCCGACGGCACGGGCTACATTGCCACTTCCGGCGGCTGGGACGGTCACGTGACGTTGTTGAAATTGAACGCGGATTTTTCCAAGGTCGTCGCATCACGCGGCATCTTTTATTACAAAGGCATTGAAGGTTCGAAAGTCGTGAAGCGCGGCGACTGGTATTATATTTTCAACGCGCTGCCGTCGAAACTGGCGCTGACTTGTTCGCGCGCGACGAACATTTTCGGCCCCTACGAAACCATCGAATCATTGAACGACCGTACCGGCGGGCACCAGGGCGCGATTGTGGATTTGCCGGACGGCAACTGGTTCGGTTTCGTGATGCGCGACTGCGGCGCCGTCGGTCGCATGACTTACCTCTGTCCGATTTTTTGGACGAACAACTGGCCGGTCTGGGGCACGCCGGACGCGTCGGGGAAAGTTCCGGCGGTTGCGCGCAAACCGATTCAGGGAAAACCGATTTGCCAGCCCGCGACTTCGGACGATTTCAATTCTCCCACGCTGGGGCCCCAATGGCAATGGAATCATAATCCCGACAACTCGCGCTGGTCGCTGACCGAACGGCCCGGTTTCCTCCGGCTCAGGCCAACGATGGCGACGAATTTCTGGTTTGCGCGAAATACGCTGACACAAAAGGGACAAGGCCCGTGGAGCCGCGGCGAAGTGAAATTCGATTTGAGCCACCTCAAGCCCGGCGACGTTTGCGGTTTCGGCACGCTCGGAAAAGTCAACGGTCACATCGCCGTCCATTGCGGCAGTGACGGCAAAATCTTATTGAGCATAAATGTGATTGTGGACAGCGGGAAATCCGAAACGCGCGTTGCCGCCGAGCCGGTTCAAGGCACGGACATTTTTTTGCGCACGGACTTGGATTTTGGCCGCAACAAGGGAATCTGTTCCTACAGCTTCGACGGGAAGCGTTGGACGACGCTCGGCGGCGAATTCGACCTGGCGTTCGATTGGCGGACGGGAACCTTTCAGGGCGAACAGTTCGCGATCTTCTGTTACAACCCGCAACCCGGCGACGGCTTTGTGGACGTGGATGGGTTCAAGTTCACAGATAAAAGGAACTGAAAGACTTGGTAGCACCATCAGCCTCAAACATTGGGTATGATTGAACGAATATTTACTTTCCCTCGGCTCACCGGTAAAACTTTAATCATGAAAACAAAAAGCCTTTTCAAATTCATTTTCCTGGTCATCTTCGTCGCCGGTTTTTGTCACGCGCAAGGTGCCATTTGGGTGGGCACATGGGGAACGTCGCCGCAGTTGGCCGAACCGCGAAACCTGCCGCCACCGCCAGGCCTGACAAGCAACACGCTCCGACAGATTGTACAGGTCTCCGTCGGCGGGGAAAAATTGCGCGTCCGTTTTTCCAACGTGTTCGGTACGGATCCAGTGACGTTGAGTTCCATTCATCTGGCTTTGTCGGCAGGCGGAAGCGCGATTAAAACGGGCAGCGACAAGGCGCTGACGTTCCATGGCAAACCGTCTGTAACAATTCCGGCGGGCGAGTCCGTTCTTTCAGATTCTTTTGATTTTGATCTGGCTCCGTTGTCCGACCTGGCGGTGACCATTCATTTCGGCGGCACATCGGCGGCGGTCACGGGACATCCCGGTTCCCGGACCACGTCTTATCTGCAAGCAGGCGATTGGGTCTCGGCACCGGACCTACCCAAGGCGGCCAAAACCGAGCACTGGTATATTTTGGATGGTATTGATGTGCTGGCCGGAAACTCCAGCGCCGCCATTGTCACTCTGGGCGATTCAATCACGGACGGAAGAGGGTCGGGCACGGACAAGAACGACCGCTGGCCGGACGATCTGGCCAGCCGTTTGCAGGCGGACAAAGGCACGGCAAATATCGCGGTGCTGAATGAAGGCATAGGCGGAAATTGCGTGTTGCACGGGGGTCTTGGGCCGATGGCGTTGTCCCGCTTCGACCGCGACGTGCTTTCGCAAAGCGGGGTGCGCTGGCTGATCGTGCTTGAGGGGGTCAATGACATTGGCGGGAGCAGCAACCAAGCGGTGGCGACGAATTTGATCGCCGCATTTGAGGAGATTATTAACAAGGCGCACGCACGCAACATCCGGATTTATGGAGCAACGATCCTGCCGTTCGGAGAATCGTTTTACTTCAGCCCGAATCATGAAGCCGCGCGCCAGACCGTCAACAACTGGATTCGGACCAGTGGCAGGTTTGACTCCGTGATTGATTTTGACGCGGTGACACGCGGCCCGCAAAAACCTTCACAACTTTTGGCAGCAGCAGACAGCGGCGATCATCTGCATCCGAACGAGGTGGGTTACAAGATGATGGCCGATGCAATCGACTTGAAACTGTTTGCGAAGTAAAAACCGGAGGATGGAAAGCGTCGTCTTGGTTGATCCGAAAAAGAATGTTGATCAGCTTCACCTAATAATTTATCAACTGGACCATGCGCTTCAAATCCTCCTGCATTCTGTTTTTTGCACTTGTTGCTTTGATGGCGGCGAACCTTTGCCGCGCGCAACAAATGGTTGTCACGCTGGACAAATCAAACGGCATCTATCAGGTCGGCGACACCGTTCATTGGACGGTCGAATGGAAAGGCGTCAGCAACGCGCCCGCCGCGCGCTACACGCTCAAGAGCGGCGGCCTGACGGAAGTCGGGCAGGGCGATTTGACCTTCAGCAACAACGTCGCCATGCTGGAATCCAAGTTCGATAAACCGAACACGATGTTGCTCGAAGTGGATTGGCAGCCCAAAAATAATTCCGACCGTGTTTGGGGCGGTGCCGTTGCCGCGCCGGACAAAATCCTGCCCGCCGCCCCGCCCCCGGATGATTTTGACGCGTTCTGGAAAGCCAAGCTCGAAGAACTGGCAAAAATTCCCGCCAATGCACAACTCGAAAAAGTGGACAGCGGCAAGCCCGGTGTGGCGTATTGGAAAATCACTCTGGACAACATCGGCGGCACGCACATCCAAGGACAACTGGCGCGACCGGTGACCGGCGAAAAATTTCCAGCGCTGCTCATTCCGCAATACGCCGGCGTTTATAAATTGCAGAAAAGCTGGGTGACCGACCGCGCCAAAGACGACTGGCTGGCATTGGACATCGAAGCCCACGACATCCCGATTGATAATCCCGATTCATACTATAAGAAAATATATGCCGCAGGCGGTAAGTTAAATAATTATTGGAACATCGGCAACGATGACCGCGACCAGAGCTATTATTTGCGGATGTATCTCTCCTGTGTCCAAGCCATGAAATATCTGAAGTCACGTCCTGATTGGGATGGCAAAACATTCGTTGTGATGGGTCAAAGCCAGGGCGGACAGCAAACGTTGATGCTCGCGGGCTTATGTCCCGAAGACGTTACCGCCGCGCTGGCACTCGTGCCGGCAGCTTCCGACATGCTCGCTCCCGAGGTTGGGCGGGCGACGGGTTTTCCGAACTGGTATTCCAACACCAACGGCAAGGACCCGAAAAAAGTCCACGAAACCAGCCGGTATTACGACCCCGCGAACTTTGCCAGCCGCATCAAATGCCCCGTGCTCATCGCGCTCGGATTGCACGATGAACAACTCGCGCCGCCGTCGAGCATTCTCGCTGACGCGAACGAAATCACTTCGCCCAAGGAAGTCATCATCCTCGCGAACTCCGGCCATCAAAATGTGAACGGTTCGCAGGAACCGTTCTTCCATCGTGCCTACTACGATTGGCTGCCCGCTTTGAAGGAAGGCAAGCCCGCGCCCGTGAAGCAGTAAGGTTTTAAGACGGTGGGTGGCGCGTGAACCTTGAACGGAATTTGTTCAGGCGGCAGAACCGGCGTTGACGGCGTCCTTGGCCAGTTTTCCATTCACCAAACGCCAGAGGTTCAGGGGGTTTCCATCTTTCAGCGCGACCGGCAGCAGCGAAGCGGGAAAACTCTGGTAACAAATCGGACGGACAAAACGATAAAGCGCCGCGGTTCCAACGGAAGTAAAGCGCACATCAGTCGTGGCCGGATACGGGCCGCCGTGATTCATCGAAGGACACACTTCAACGCCGGTTGGAAAGCCGTTGATGAGCAGCCGGCCCGCCTTGCGCTCCAAAATTTGCAACAACCGCTTCGCCTGCTGAAGATCGTTGGGCGTGCCATGCACCGTGGCCGTGAGTTGGCCTTCCAGGTTTTCCGCGATGTCCTCCAGTTCCGACAGGGATTGCGCCGAAATCAACACGGCGAATGGTCCGAACACTTCCTCGGCCAGTTCGGGATGCTTCTGGAAATTTTTTGCGTCGGTGCAGACCAAAACCGGTTCGCCGTGCGTTTTCCCGGCATCGGGATTTTCCTTCGAGCGCGCGAGCAACTTCACTCCGCTTATTCCAGACGCGCGGGCGAGCCCCTGGTGATACGATTCGCAAATGCCGGCGTGCAGCATCGTGGCAGGCGCGACATTTTCAAATGATTGCCCAAGCGTCTTCTGAAGCTGATCGAACCCGGCTCTCTGCAAACCGAAAATCAAACCAGGTTTGGTGCAGAATTGCCCGACTCCCATCGTCACCGACGCTCGCAGGCCTTCGGAAATTTTGGCCGTTTGCGTTTGCAGCGCTTCCGGCAGAATGAAAATCGGATTCAAGCTGCTCATCTCGGCGAAGACCGGGATCGGCTCCGGTCGCGCGGCGGCCGCGTCAAACAAGGCGCGTCCGGCGGCGCGCGACCCGGTAAAGCCAACCGCCCGGGCGACCGGATGCCGGACCAATGCGGTGCCAATCACTTTGCCGGCCCCGTGCAACATCGAGAATACACCGGCGGCCAGGCTGCACGCCGCCACGGCCCGGCGAACGGCTGTCGCGACCAGTTCTGACGTGCCCGGATGACCGCTGTGCGCTTTCACCACCACCGGGTTGCCGGTTGCCAATGCCGACGCGGTGTCTCCTCCGGCCACGGAAAACGCCAGCGGGAAATTGCTCGACCCGAAAACAATCACCGGCCCAATGGGAATCAACATCCGCCGCAAGTCGGGTTTGGGCGCCGGTTGGCGGTCGGGAATGGCCGTGTCAATTCGCGCGTCCACCCACGAACCTTCCCGGACAACCTGCGCGAAGAGTTTGAGTTGACCGGCAGTGCGCGCTCGCTCGCCCGTCAGCCGCGCTTCGGGCAATCCGGTTTCCTGATGCGCGCGGGTGATGAGGTCATCGCCCAGCGC
The DNA here is from genome assembly GCA_050011235.1 of Verrucomicrobiota bacterium. Classification (GTDB taxonomy): domain Bacteria; phylum Verrucomicrobiota; class Verrucomicrobiia; order Limisphaerales; family UBA11358; genus UBA11358. The sequence continues at coordinate 10,238 of JBEKJN010000027.1, forward strand.
CAGAATTTCATCGGCAATGCACTCTAGAAAAACCGCGCGCTGTTCGCCGGTGGTTTCGCGATACGTTTCAAAGGCCGCCCCAGCCAGTTCCATGGCGGCGTTCACGTCCTTTTCGCCCGACAGGTGGAATTCAGGCGTCAAAGGCTTGCTGTCCAACGGGCTGATGGCGCGGAAAGTTTTCCCCGCGCCGGGACTGAGTTGGTCGCCAATAAAGTTGTGGCCGTGCAAATTCATAGCAGCGCGTCAAACTACCATCACGGGGTTCCTGAGCAAACCGATTCCGGTGATTTCTATCTCGATCACGTCCTGCGGTTGCAGCGTAAAAGTCTCGGGCGGAACGATGCCCGTTCCCGTCAGCAGCACGGCCCCGCGGGGAAAAACCTGGCTGCGAAAGAGGAAGCTGGCCAGTTCCTCGAAGCGGCGTTTAATCTGGCCGACCGAGGTTTCACCCGCAAAGACGCTTTCGCCATTTCGCCGGATGGCCAACCGGATTTTCCATTCCCGCGCCGTCGCTTCCGCCGCGCCCACATTAATCCAGGGACCCAGCGCGCAGGAGCGGTCGTAGATTTTTGCCTGTGGCAGATAGAGCAGATTTTCCCCTTCGATGTCGCGCGAGCTCATGTCGTTGCCAATCGTGTGGCCGACGATTTTGCCCTTTGAATTCAACACCAGGGCCAGCTCCGGCTCCGGGACATTCCAGCGCGCGTCCCGGCGGATGCCAACCGGTTCGCTGGTCGCGATGACTTTTTCAGCGATGGATTTGAAAAAAAGTTCCGGCCGTTCCGCCGCATAAACTTTGTCGTAAGCGGTGGCGCTGAAATCGGATTCCTTCATGCGGGCGGTCTTGCTGCGCAGGTAAGTGACGCCCGCCGCCCAGATTTCCTGCTGTTCCACCGGCGCGCACAATTGAACTTCCGACAACGCGAGGCGGGGCAAATGTTGCTTCGCGATTTGGTTTAATTGCGAAGCCAGATTGTCGCTTTCCAGCAACGGATACATTTGGTTGACTTCCGCCGGAGTCAGGTCGAGCAACGTGGAGTCGTCCGCAACCAAACCCACGCGGACTTCGCCTTGCTTGTTCTTGAACCGGCAGAGTTTCATGAATTTTTTCAACCCGTTTACGCCGTTGAGGGGCGCCCGGTCATGGTAGTTTGCCGCCCGGCTTTCGGCAGCAGAAATGCAAGCCCGGCGCAAACCAGCATTCCCACACCAAGCACGCTGAATGGAATCGCCGTGGTCTGATATTCATTTTTCAACCAGCCTACGAGGTAATTGCCCGCATAACCACCCAGATTGCCAAAGGCATTTACCAATCCCATTACAATGCCCATCGCGGCACGCGGCAAAGTTTCACTTGGAATGGCCCAGAACGGAGCCATCGCCGCGAATGGACCGGGAATGGCCAGGCACATCAACGCGTAAGAAATCCAAAAATGCTGTCTAAACAGCACGCTTAGAATGAGACTTGTTCCGCTCATGAAATAAACCGCCGCGACATGGCCCCGGCGCTCATGGGTTTTGTCCGAATGCCACGAGTTGAGAATCATGATGACCGCCGTCAGCGCATAAGGAACCGCGAATAAAAATCCGTATTGCAACGCACTGAAACCTTTGCCCTTCAAGCCATCCGTGAAAAATGTCATGCAGCCGTAAGCCGCACAGTTGTGCAAAAAATAAAGTGCGATCATGACCAGGATGGACGGGTGCCGGAACCTTTCGAGCCAGGAGATTTTTTGCGGCGGTTCCAACTCCGCCGATTCCTTTTGCAAAGTGGTTTCAAGGAAATATTTTTCTTCTGGAGAAATCCATTTTGCCTCACGCGGATGATCGCGGATGCAAAACCACCAGATCGGCAGCCAGACGAATGGTAAAATTCCTTCGAGAATCAGCATCTGTTGCCAGCCGTATTTGCCAAGCAGCCAGCCGGTGATCGGCGCGGAGCCGGCGACGGCGAGCGGCTGGCAAAGTTGCCAATAGGCGTTGGCGCGCGCTCGCTCGGCGCGCGGAAACCAATTGGCCAGCAGCACGAGAGTTGCCGGAAACACGCCGCTTTCGGCCACGCCCAGCAGGAAACGCATCCATTCAAATTGCCTGAACGTGTGTGAAAGCCCGCAACCAATCGCACAAATGCCCCAGCCGATCAGGCACAGGCTGATGACTTTGCGGGCGCTCCAATACGATGCCAGATAGCCGCCCGGGATCTGCAGCAGGACGTAGCCAAAGAAGAAAATGCCCGCCGCATCGCCCTTCATGCGGTCGTCCATGAAGAGGTCCTTCATCATGTTCGAAATTTTCGGGTCGAGCGCGAGCGAAATGTTGGTGCGATCTATGTACGAAATCGTGTACATGAGCAACGCGACGGGAATGATGCGCAACCAACGTTGTTGTGTCATAAGCTCGGGGTGCGGGATTTTTTAGCAGGCTCTTTGAAGCTTGGCGATACGAATTCCGGCATTTACACGGAAGACTACGGCTGTCTTCGCCCGCAGCCCCAAATTGTCCCTGCAAAGAGGTGGCTTGGGCCGTGTCATTGGTTGCCACACTGTTTGTGACGGTCGGCGCCAATTTTTGTGTCATTACTCAGGACCCGCTTCCGATCAATTACCCAGGCTTGCCCGCGCTTGCTGGAGGGGGAAAAGTTGTGCTTACATGAGCGAGCGCCCTTTTGCATGGCCAGCATGAACTTGAAATCGACCAGCGCCGGTGGCCGGATGCCCGACCTGGATGGTCTGCGGGCCATCGCTGTCCTCTTGGTGTTGATGGATCATTTCGTTTCATTTTCCTTTCCCGTTCAAACAATCAGAACGGTTACGGCTTTCGGGTGGGTTGGCGTTGACCTGTTTTTTGTCCTTTCAGGTTTCCTCATCGGGGGAATTTTGCTGGACCACCGGGAAGCTTCAAACTATTACCGCGTTTTTTTTTATCGCCGGCGTTTTTTGCGCATCGTCCCGCTATACGCAGTTTTGCTGACGCCAGCCCTGTTGGTCGTGGGATTGGGTTGGCAGTCGCATTTCGGCGGCCATGGGCTGGGTATCGTCAATGGCTGGACGATGCTGGCGTACCTCTGTTTCGTGCAAAACTTCATCGTCCCTTTCTTGACCATTCCGGGCTACTTGGGACCCGCCTGGTCGTTGGCCGTGGAAGAGCAATTTTACCTGTTACTGCCGCCATTGGTGCGCAGGCTGAATGGGCCGCGACTGATCCAAATCATGGTGGTGGCGATCATGGTTGCGCCCTTGTTGCGTGCTGTGTCGTTCCTGATCTTTTCAGAGAGTGGGAAGGCCTGTGACGTGTGCTACATGCTGCTGCCTTGCCGATGGGATACCTTGCTGCTGGGCGTTTTGAGCGCCTATGCCCTGCGGGTTTCCCGAGTCCGGGAATGGTTGGCAGAGCGGGTTGCGCGCTTGCGGACTCTGTGGCTGGTGCTGGCCGCAGGCATGATCGGGATGGCACTCTCCGGCCTCAATACCTACCATCCTTTGATTGCCATCGGCGGGTACACTTGGATTGCGGCTTTCTTTACCTGCACGCTGTTGCTGGCGCGGTTGAATTCGCAAGGCCGGTTTCGCCAGTGGCTGAGCCTCCCGGTGCTGAAGCCGATCGCGACGGTGTCCTACGGCTTGTATCTGCTCCAAGGTCCCGTTCTGGCCGTGAAAGCATTCGTGCTGGAACGGTATGGCTGCCCGACGATTGGATGGACGGCCATGGGAGCGAGTCTGCTGGCCTTCGCAGCTACGGCGGTTGCGGCGACAGTGTCCTGGAGATTTTTTGAAAGCCGATTGATCGAGCTTGGACATGGACACTCTTTTCAAAGACCGCCCGCAAAAGCTGTGGATGTCAAGGCGAGCGAGGCCGGTTCCTGAGGCTGGGAGGCAGGGACAGAGGCGTCCCGGGAGAAGCGTTGGTGCAGCCCGCGTAGGAGATCGTGTACATGAGCAACGCGACGGGAATGATGCGGAGCCAGAGTTGTTATGTCATATGCTCGGAATGCGGGATTTTTTGACAAGCCCGTTGAAGCGCGTCGAATCTTAATTCTGATTTTCATTTTTTCCAGACGTGCTTCAATGACTCCCATGAGTTCCAGCAACGACGTGTTCGATTCCGCCAACCCGGAAATCTACCAGCTTCAGACCCATGCCCACGGTCCGGCGGGAAGTCTGCCGATTACCGAAGAAATGCTCCTGAACAGTCCCAGCGGCGATTTGTTTGGAATGACGCAAAACGCCGGCATGGGTTGGAATCCAACTGAGGTCGGCCGGAAACAGTTCCTGATTCTCAGTACTCAGGGTGGGCTGCGCGCCCCTGACGGCAAACCGATTGCGCTCGGTTATCACACCGGACATTGGGAAATCGGATTGCTCGTTCAAGCCGCCGCGGAAGAATTCCGCCGGCTGCAAACAATTCCTTTTGCCGGTTTTTGTTCCGACCCGTGCGACGGCCGGACACAAGGAACAACGGGCATGTTCGACAGCCTGCCGTATCGAAATGACGCCACCATCATTTTCCGCCGTCTGGCCCGCTCGCTGCCATTGCGTGCCGGTGTGCTCGGCATCGCCACCTGCGACAAAGGTTTGCCGGCAATGATGATGGCCGTCGCAGGTTTGCACGACTTGCCGTGCGTGATTGTTCCCGGCGGAGTCACGTTGCCGGCGGACGCGACTGAAGATGCCGGCACGGTGCAAACGCTGGGAACCCGCTTCGCCCATGGACTGGTTACATTATCGGAAGCTGCAGACTTGGGCTGCCGTGCCTGCGGCTCGCCGGGCGGCGGCTGCCAATTTCTGGGCACGGCGGCGACTGCGCAGGTGGTCAGTGAGGCGCTCGGATTTTCATTGCCGCATTCGGCACTCGCACCTTCGGGACAACCGGTGTGGCTGGACATGGCCCGGCGTTCGACCCGCGCGCTGCATCAACTTGACCAACGCAAATTGGCCATGCGTGATGTGCTTGCCGATGCCAGCATCCAGAACGCGATGGTGATTCATGCCGCCTTCGGTGGTTCCACGAATCTGCTGTTGCACATCCCGGCCATCGCCCACGCCGCCGGGCTGAAACTTCCGACGGTGGATGATTGGATTTCCGTCAATCGCCGGGTCCCCCGGCTGGTCAGCGTGTTGCCGAACGGTCCGGTTCATCATCCCACGATTCGCGTGTTCTTGTCAGGCGGCGTGCCGGAAGTGATGTTGCATTTACGGCGATTGAATTTGCTCAACACGGAAGTGCTCACCGTCACGGGAAAAACTTTGGGCGAGAACCTGGATTGGTGGGAAAAATCCGAGCGGCGCCGGTGCTTCCGGGAATTATTGAAGCAGCAGGACGGTGTGGACGCCGATGAAGTCATCTTTCCGCCGGACAAAGCGCGGGAACGTGGCCTGACCAGCACGCTCGTGTTCCCGCGCGGCAATCTCGCGCCGGAAGGTTCCGTGGTGAAAGCCACGGCGATAGATCCGTCGGTCGTGGGCATGGACGGTGTTTATCGTAAGGAAGGCCCGGCGCGCGTTTTTGTAAACGAAAAGGACGCGATGGCCGCCATCAAACAAGGACGCATCAAGGCCGGTGACGTGCTGGTCTTGACCGGCGTCGGGCCGATGGGCACAGGCATGGAGGAAACCTATCAGGTCACCGGCGCGCTCAAACATGTGTCCTTTGGCAAACAGGTTGCCTTGCTGACCGACGCGCGTTTTTCGGGACTCTCAACCGGTGCGTGCATCGGGCATATCGGCCCCGAAGGACTGGCCGGCGGTCCCATCGGCAAGGTTTTGGACGGCGACGTCATCCGCATTCATGTTGACTGCAAGCGCAATGAGGGAAGTATCGATTTGGTGGGAGAGGATCAACGCCGCTTCACGCCGGAGGAAGGCCGCCGGGTTTTGGCAGCCCGTGGACTGCGAAAGGATCTTGCGCCGAATGCCGCCTTGCCGGAGGACACGCGGCTTTGGGCCGCCCTGCAACTGGCCGGCGGCGGAACTTGGGCCGGGTGCGTGTATGACGCGGAGCAAATCATCGCAACGCTTAAAGCCGGCCACCAAGCGTTGAATTTGTCGTAAAACGAGCACGGGATTCTTGCCGCGCCGGGGAGAAATGTGTCAAAACCAGGGACCCCTTGGTTCAACACTCAACATTCAACACTCAACTCCGGCTTGCGTCGCGAGCAGGCATTCAACATTCAATGGCGCAGTCAGCCTTTCCCGCCGTCCGGTTTCATTCGCTCCGGAATTCTGCCCCTTACCGGGCCTGATTCACCCCTCAAATCTCGCATTGTGTCCCTTATTCATTACGTTTCAGCCCGCTTGTGTTAAATATCCTGCATTGAATCAACCAAACCCGATTTTAATATGAACAAGTCTCTCCTATATGGCACAGCGCGACGCCACGACGGCACCATCGAAACCGACAGTGCTCCTGGCTTTGACACCTGCCTCCCGTTCACTGTTCCCGTTCGGGAAAAAACTTCGCCAA
>JBEKJN010000028.1:0-16588 GCA_050011235.1 Verrucomicrobiota bacterium
ACAATAATCTTGGAAACCTGCTGGCCAACATGGGCAAACCAAAAGAGGCACTGGCCGAATATCATGAGGCCGTCCGGCTGGATCCGGGACTACCGTTTTTGCACGACGGCCTCGGCAGCGAGCTCGCCGAACTCGGCCGGTTCAGCGAAGCCATGAATGAATTTACCAACGCGGCGCGGCTCGACCCCGCCTATCCCTGGCCGCATTTTGAAATGGGCAAAACGTTGCTGAAACAGGGCCGCGACGCCGAGGCGATGGACCAATTCCGCGAAGCGCTGCGGATTGAACCGGACAATTTCCAAATCCTCGCCTACACCGCCCATGTGCTGGCCGCCAACGAAAATCCTCAAATTCGTGACGGTAAAGCCGCGCTCATGCTCGCAGCCAGGGCGAATGAACTGACCGGCGGTACGCAACCGTTCGTCCTCGACGCGCTGGGCATGGCCTGCGCGGAAACCGGCGATTTTACCAACGCGCTGGACGTCACTCAAAAAGCCCTTGGTCTCGCCAGCGCCGCCAAAGTGAAAAAACTCGAAGGCATCCAACAACGGCTGCAACTCTACAAGAACCACCAGCCGTGGCGGGAATCATTTCTGTTCACCAACGCGCCGGCGAAAAATTAAATTCGCGTCAACGAGGCCAGCGTCCGCTGTACTTTGGAATTTTTCAATGCCAGGTCAAAATCAGGATGGCCGGGACAGCACAACGCGCTGTCCGGACGCCGCAGCGCGGCGTCCCTGCCATCCTGTTTGCCCAGCCACGGCAGCAAAAAAATCCGTTTCGCGTCAAAGAATTCTGCGAGCAGTTTCGCGTTCATGCCGGTGGCAGCATCCGGTCTCGGCGGCGACATCAAGACAACGCGCGCCCTGGCCCGGAAGCTTTTCAGCAGGGCTTCGAGCGTCAACAAAACTTGGTTCACCGCGCCGAGCCGGTTCGGGCAAACGACAATCGGGGTCGCGCGCGAGGCCGCGATGAGGTCGCGCGAATTGAAATTTTCGCCGAGCGGACTCAGCAAACCACCTGCGCCTTCAATCAGCACCACGTCAAAGCGTTTTTGCATCGCGCGAACGGGCGCGAGCACCCCGGCGAGCCTGACGCGTTTCCGTTCACGGCGCGCGGCGAGCAACGGTGCGATGGGCGCGCGGAAATGCCACGGATTGATTTCGTCCAGCGACAGGGCGCCGTTTAATGCGGTACGAATGGCGCGGGCGTCATCGCGACCACCGGAGCAGATCGGTTTGAGCGCGGCCACGTTCACGCCACGCTTGCGGAGAAACCGCGTCAGCAGCGCGGTCAGCACGGTTTTGCCGACGCCGGTGTCCGTGCCGGTGATGAAGAACAGTTGCTTCATTCGGCAACATCAAAGCGGAAACTCCGTTGGCAGGCCATCAAAACCGTTGACGGAATCCGGCGGATTCAGTTATTTTGCGCGGCTCGCTGACCAGCGGGAATTATTGTGAACGTCACCGTTGAAACTCTGGCCCCGTGCAAAAAATTGGTGCGGGTGGAAGTGGACGCGAAGGCCGTGGACGAGGCCTTCGCCGCCGTCACGAAGGATTTCCAGAAACAGACGTCGCTGCCGGGCTTCCGTCCGGGCTAGGCGCCGCGCGAGCTGTTGGCCAAAAAATACGATGCCGACATCAAGGCCGAGGCCAAGCGCAAGCTCATCGGCGATGCGTATCGCAAGGCGGTGGACGAAAAGAAAATCGCCGCGGTCGGCTACCCGGACATCGAGGAGATTCAATTTGGCCGCGGCCAGGCGCTGCAATTCGCCGCCACCATCGAGACCGCGCCGGAATTTCAAATGCCCGATTACAAAGGGCTGCGGATCAAACGCGAGGCCAAGTCCGTCACCGACGCCGACGTGGAGCACGCGCTGGAATTGCTCCGGCGGCAGCACACGAAGTTCGAGACGGTCGCGCGCGTGGCTCGTCCGGGCGACATCGCGGTGGTGAATTACACCGGCACGTGCGACGGCAAGCCCATCACTGACACCGCGCCGGCGGCCAAAGGGCTGACGGAACAGAAAAATTTCTGGGTGGACATCGGGCCCGAGGCGTTTCTGCCCGGTTTTGCCGAGCAACTCAGCGGCGCCCAGGCGGGCGACCGGCGCGCGGTCAGCATGGATTTCCCCGCCGATTTTGTGACGAAGGAACTTGCGGGCAAAAAGGGTGTTTTTGAAATTGAAGTCGTTGAGATAAAGGAAAAAGTTTTGCCGCCGGTGGACGACGCCTTCGCCAAGCTTTATGACGCGGAAAGTCTGGAGAAGCTCCGCGCCGGCGTGCGCCGGGACCTGGAGAACGAATTGAATTATTCGCAGGCCAAATCCATCCGCACGCAGGTCATCCGCGGGCTGCTCGACCGTGTGAATTTTGAATTGCCGGAATCGGCGGTCGCACAGGAGACGCGCAACGCGGTCTATGACATCGTGCGTCAAAACACCAAGCGCGGCGTCACCCGTGAGATGATCGAGCAGCAAAAGGAGCAAATCTATTCGGCGGCCACATACAACGCGAAGGAGCACGTGAAGCTGATGTTTCTGATCCAGCGCATCGCGGAGAAGGAAGAGCTCAAGGTGTCGCAGGAGGAAATTTTGAAGCGCGCGCAGTCGCTGGCGGCGTTGTATCAGATTCCGCTCGAAAAATTCCTCAAGGATTTGCAGAAACGCAACGGCGTGCCCGAGCTTTACGAACAAGTCCTGCACGAAAAGACGCTCGATCTGCTGGAAAAGAACGCGGTTACCGAGGATGTTCCGCCGTCCGCGTCGCCGGCTCCGGGCGCAAATCCAGGCTGACCCGGAATTAACCGGACGGTTACCTCCGGGCGTGCCGGCGCGTCTTAGGTTTGACGAATTGGGGCGGAAGCCGCAACATGCACAGCACCATGAAACGTTTCAGCGTAGTTTTGACAGCTTTTTTCCTGGCCCTGGCCGCGCAGGCGCAGACGGACACGAACGTGGCCGCCGTGCCAGCCGAGACCAACGCACCGGCACTTCAACCGGATGCCAATGCGGTCGCCACGCAAACGGGCACGAACATGGCCACCGCGCCGGTCGAGACCAACGCACCAGCCTCGTACCTGGGCACCAACGCGACCGTCGGCGCGACGAACACCAATGCCCGCGCGATGTCGTTGGAGGACTGCATCCAGGAAGCTCTCCAGCACAATCTCGACGTGCAGATTCAGCGCTACAATCCGCAGATTTCGCTTTACAACCTTCGCGCGGCTTACAGTGGTTACGACCCGTTGCTCAACATTTCCGGCCAGCACAATTACGATGTGAGTGGCGGTAGCTTTCAAAACGGGGTCGCATATCCCGGTTCCATCTCCGACGAGAACAGTTTCAAATCTGGCCTAGGCGGCACATTGCCGATGGGGTTGCAGTATGATTTCAGTGGCAACGTTTATCAGCAATATGGCGCGTACAATCCGGGGACCACCAACGCCTCGCCTTTTGAAAACTCTGCGGGTTCGATTCAAGTTCAATTGACGCAACCCTTGTTGAAAAATTTTTGGATAGACACCACGCGCCTGACCATTCGCGTTGCCAAAAACCGGCTGAAATACTCCGAACAGGGTCTGCGCCAGCAAATAATCACTTCGGTCACCGCCGTTGCGAACGCCTACTATGAGTTGATTTACGCGCAGGACAACGTGAAGGTGCAGCAGGAGGCGCTGAAGCTCGCCCAGACGCAACTGGATCAGGACAATCAACGCGTGCAAATCGGCACGCTTGCCATTTTGAGCGTCCAGTCGGACGAAGCCCAGGTGGCGCAAAGCAAGGCCAATCTGATTGCCGCGCAATTTACACTGGTGTCGGACCAAAACACGCTGAAAAATTTGATCACCGACGCCTACTCGCAATGGCACGACGCCGACATTCAGCCGAAGGAGACGCTCACCGCGCCCGTGCAAACTTTCAATTTGCAGGACAGTTGGCGGAAGGGCATGACCGAGCGACCGGACCTGTTGCAGGCGCAATTAAATGTGGAGCAGCAGGGCATCCAGTTAAAGTTTTATCGCAACCAGATTTTTCCCGAACTCGATTTGATCGGCACCTATGGTTACAACGGCGCCGGCACGGAATTCAGCGACGCGTTCAACCAGTTCAATGAAGGCAACCAGCCATTTTACAGCTACGGCGCGCAAATGACGGTTCCGCTCAGCAATGTCGGCCCGCGGAACCAATACAAGTCCACCAAGGCAACGTTGCAGCAGGTCACGCTGCAATTGAAACAGTTTGAACAAAACGTTTTGGTGGAAATTGACAACGCGGTGAAGCAGGCCCAATCCAACTACCAAAGCGTGGAGGCCACGAAACAGGCGCGCATTTACGCCGAGGCCGCGCTGGACGCCGAAGAGAAAACCTACGCCGTCGGCAAGGCCACCACGTTTGATGTCCTGCAATATCAAAACAACCTCACCGCCGCGCGCTCGGCGGAAATCCGCGCGCTCGCCAATTACAACGAAGCGCTTGTCAATCTGGCCGCGCAGGAAGGCAGCACGCTCGAACGCAACAACATCAACATCGAGGCGAAGTAAAAATCTTAATCCTAATCGCCGGATGGAAGGAATGATGATGACGATTAAGATTAAGAAAAGGTTCCTACCAGAACTGCCACGCGTGCTTCCAGACAACCCACACGCCGAGCAAAAAATTCGTGATGGCGTGCGCCGTCATCGCGTCACCCAGCCGGTTTTTGCGCAGCACCAGCCATTGAAATGCCGCGCCGCACAAAATGCCCGCCAGCCATTCGTTGTGGGAAAAGCCGAACACGGCGGCGGTCGCGAAAAATGGCAGCGGCAAAAACTGATTGAGCGGCACGGACTGGAAGTCCGTTTTGGCGACGTAGCGATAGAGAAACGAGCGGTAAAAAACCTCCTCCAGCGGCGGCACGACGAAGGTTGAACCAAGAATCCGCGTAACAATCATCAGCCAGGCGAGCGCCGGGCCGTTGCCGAATTGTTCGGTCGGGTTCCAGGGCTTTGGCGGACTTGCCGGCGGATGCGACACGCCGAGTTTCACCCAAAGCGAGTTTTGCGTCGTCCACTCGCCGCTGATGCCAGCCCAGATCACAAAAATGCCGATGCCGACGGCGACGGCCTCCCAACTGACGGCCCAGCGCATTTCCGCCACAAACGGGCGCATTTCCCAGATCAGCCATGCGCCAACGAGCGTTTTGGCGAGGTAAAACCAATAAGCCGACGCCGCGCCGAATTGCCCCTGGCAAAGCGTCAGCGCGAGGAAAACCATAAATGGCGCAACCCGGGCGGTGGCCGGCTTGCCGCGCCAAAACGAAGTGGCGGCGGGTGACACGGCAAGAAATTTTTTCAGGCAGCGCACGTGAAATGATGACGCGGATTTTTATTTGTCCAAGCCCAATTTCTTCTGCGAGCCGTCGGCTTTTTCCAGCGTGACATTGCGTTGCGAGATTTCCTTCACGCGGAATTCGCCGAGCCGGTCGCCGACATGGACGGTCTTGCCGTCCACGATCGCCCACGGTCGCGTCGTGGCATAGACAATGCCTTGCAACTTCGGTTCGGGCGGCGGCGGCGGTGATGGCAGTGGCGCCGGTGGCGGCGGCGCGTTGGGTGCGGGAATGGGTGCGGGAATGGGCGCGGGAATGGCCACCGGGTTCACCGGTTGCGCCGCCAAAAGCCTGGATTGACTGCTGGTTTTTGTCACGGTGCGTGTGAGCAGGGCCAGCCCCATGAAAAGACACGCAGCCACAATCAAAAAACCAATCAACCCCGGTAATATCCAGCCGATGACGTTGCCGGGCTTGGATCCAACCGGCAGCAACCCCGGCATTTTTGTGTCGGGGGGCGGCGGCTGTTTTTGCTGCGCCTTCTGGGCACGTTTGAGCGCGTCGTTAATGCGGCTCATAGGTGGATGTTTCCTTCGAGTTCGCGGATGGCGCGGCCCACCATTTGGTAGGTGATGCGGTCGCTTTGTTCGACAAAGCCGGCGAGCAACGCCTTGTCGCAGACGGCGTTGATGAGTCGCGGGATGCCGTGGCTGTAACCGAAAACGCGCCAGAGGGCCGGCCGTGTGAAATACGGCACGCCCTGTGCGCCGGCGAATTCGAGCCGGTGCTGGATGTATTGGGCGACCTCAAGCCGCGTGAGCGGCGTGAGGTGATAACGCACGGTGATGCGCTGGCGGAGCTGGCGCAGACGGTGGCTGTTGAGGCGATCGCGCAATTCAGGCTGCCCCAGCAGGACGATTTGCAGCAGCTTGCGATCATCGGTTTCAATGTTCGAGAGCAGGCGGATTTGTTCGAGCAATTCCTCGGTCAAATCCTGAGCCTCGTCAATGATGAGCACGGTTTCCTTGCCCTGCTGGACCTGCTTGAGCAGAAATTCGCCGATGAGGGTGATGGTTCCCAACCGGTCGCGTCCCTTGGCGTCGAGGCCGAATTCAGTCGCAATGGCCTTCATCAGCCCGTCCGCGTCCAGCACCGGGTTGAGGATGAGCGCGGTGGAAAACAGGCCGTTGAGCTGTTCAAGCAACGCGCGGCAAAGCGTCGTCTTGCCCGCGCCAACCTCGCCGGTGAGTTGCACGAAGCCCTTGCGCTCGCAGACGCCGTAAAGCAGATGATTGTACGCCTCGCGGTGCCTCTGGCTGTAAAACAGAAAACGCGGGTTCGGCGTAAGGTCGAACGGCGCCTGTTTTAATCCATAGTATTCCAGATACACGCCGGCTTCTTAGCAGAAATTGCACCAGCGGGAAACAAAAGGTTTTGGGAACATATCGTAAATCCGGTGGGGCGAGCGTCGAGCCCAAATCATCCGCCGCCTCCGACTTGCCCCACGTTCATCCCATCGCCCCGTCGCACTTCACCCTCCACGAAGATGGCAGCATAGCCAGGGTCTCGGATCTCGGGTCTGGGATTTCGGGTTCTCCAGAACCAAGACGCCAGACCCCAGACCCCAACACGCCAATGTTTACGCTTGATCCGGATCGCTGATGCGTCAACCCGCCTTGTTGGGAGGGACGGCGTGTCGCCGTCCCCAATCAAATCCGACAGTCAGGGACAGCTCACAACTAAAAAATTGACACCGGCTGCCAGCTTGTTATAATAATCATCATCAGGAGCATTAATCCGATATGAAAAAGCCAATTCGCGGTTTGTTCGCAACCGTTGTCACCGGTTTTATCTGCATTCTGCCCGTCAGCCATTCCCGCGCCGCCGACACCATCTACGTGGGCTGCGCGCTCGAGGGCACCATCCACCAATATGCCACCAACGGCACCGGCTCGATTTTTGCCAGAGCTTCTTTGGGCAATCCGCAAGGCGAGGCGTTTGACAAGGCCGGCAACCTCTATGTGGCCAATGAGACCTACAACACCATTACCAAGTTCAACACCAGCGGCGTCCCATCGCTCTTCTACGCCGACCCCGGCGACGGTTCCATCTTGAACTATCCGGAAGGGCTGGCGTTTGACAAAGCGGGCAACCTCTATGTGGCCAACGATGGCAACAACAACATTGAGAAATTCGATACCAATGGCGTTGCCTCACCTTTCGCCACCGACGATGGCAGCGACAACATCTTGAACGGCCCCGAAGGGCTGGCCTTTGACACTTCCAGCAACCTCTACGTGGCCAACGACGGCGGCTTTATCTCCAAATTTTCTCCGAACGGCACTTTTCTGGGCCAGTTTGGGGACAGCTCCTACTTGAGCAGCCCGGTTGGCGTGGCCTTTGACACCGCCAGCAACCTCTATGTGGCCAACAGTCTGCCCGCCGCAGACAGCCCCAACATCGTCAAGTTCGACAAGAACGGCACCGGCTCCGTGTTCGCCAACACTGGTCTTAATTACCCGGAATTTATCGCCTTTGACACCAACAATAATCTTTATGTGGCCAACGAGGGCACCCTAGCCACTGAAGGCAACAATAACATTGTGAAATTCGACACCAACGGCAACGGCACCGTCTTCAACCAAAACGGCGGCACCGCGTTCCCGATTGGCCTCGCGTTTGACTCTTCCGGCAATCTCTACGACGCCGACAACGGCCAGTTCATCCAAAAATTTGATTCGACAGGTAATAGTTCACGTTTCACCACCATCTCCATTGCCGACCCGCGAGGGATGGGGCTGGACAGCACGGGCAATCTTTATGTGGCAAACTATGGCGTAGGCACCATTGAGAAATTCAATACCAACGGCGCTTCTTCGGTCTTTGCTTTTGCTGGCGGTTTGCCTTACGGCCTCGTCGTTGACAGCTCCAACAACGTCTATATGGCGGCTTCCTACAACAATCAAATCCTGAAGTTTGCTCCCGATGGTTCCAGCTCGATCTTCGGCACGGACGATGGCAGCGGCCTCATATTGAACAACCCGAAGGGCCTTGCCATTGACAGCCTCGGCAACATTTACGCCATCAATTATTATATCAGTACCATTTCGAAGTTCACTCCCACCGGCCACTCCTCCATTTTTGCCGGCATTGCCGATTTCTCTTCCCAAGGTCCTGGTCTGGCCGTTGACAATGCCAACAACATTTATTGCGCGACTAATTTCGCGAATAATTTAATCAACATCGCCAAATTCTCGCCTGCGGGCGTCCCCGTGCCGTTTGCGACCTATGCCGGCCAAAGTTACCTCTACGCCGACGCGCAAGGCATGGCCTTTGACAGCGCCGGCAATCTTTATGTGGCCAACTACTATGATGGCACCGTCACGAAACTCGATACCAACGGCAACAGCTCCGTCTTTGCCACCAACCTCGACACGCCCGAATCCATCACCATCAAGCGCCCCAACACCGCGACCTTTATTCCTACACTGTTCATCACCCCAAACGGCACCAACGTAGTGTTGAGC
The DNA here is from genome assembly GCA_050011235.1 of Verrucomicrobiota bacterium. Classification (GTDB taxonomy): domain Bacteria; phylum Verrucomicrobiota; class Verrucomicrobiia; order Limisphaerales; family UBA11358; genus UBA11358. The sequence goes on from JBEKJN010000028.1 coordinate 8,837, forward strand.
TGGTCAACGGCGGCTGCCAATTACAATTTGAAATCCGCCACCAACCTTGCCAGCCCAACCTGGCTGCCCGTGTCCGGCATACTCTTCACCAACAACGGCAATCTCGTGCTGACCAACGCCATCAATGGCCCCGTCCGCTTCTTCCGACTGTCCAATCCGTAGAATTGAACCGCGGATGACGCGGATGAACGCGGATAGAAATTCATAGCCGCTAAAAAGCTTCCTCCGGGACGGGTGACAGGTGACAAGTGACAGGTGCTGAAAAACGGAACACCGAACATTCAACATCCAATTCCCAGACCCTAGACGCCCCTGTCCGCCGAAGCCTCGGCGAAGGCGGAAGACCCGAGACCCGAACCGTTGGCCGCCAAAAGGCACATAGCGCGCAAAACTGATTTAACGCAGAGGCGCAGACCCGCCAAGTGCGCAAAGAACAAAGATTTCACGGCCAGCGGACGATAATTCCCCCTCTCCAAATCCCTCGCCCATTCTGATGGGAGAGGGCAGCCGAAGGCGGGTGAGGGAATAATCTAGGGCCGGGGTGAGGTGCTCTTCAAATTCTTGTCACCGGCCTGCCGCGCCAACATGTCGCGCCGAAATTCGATGAAGGCGGAAGCGCAGCGACGGCTGGTGGTTCAATCCGGTTTCTATCCGGCCTTTCGTGTGTCTGGTGTATTTCGTGGTTAAAATGTTTTGTGCCTTCTGCGCCTCTTTGCGGCTGAGAAATTCCCTTGATCTGATCGGCACTTGTGATCAATTGATCTGGGCGTGCCGAAAAAAGCCACAGGCGCCAAGCAACAGAATTCCGAACTCCGCACTCCCGCATTCCAAACTCCGCACTTCACGCCCTCTTTACCGCCGTCCTGCCCCCAAACCGATCGCATGGTTGAAGCTGGTGCCCCCCTAATTCGCTTGCAGGCGGAAGAACTTCATCGGGTCGGTGACGGCGTTCGTGTAAGGACTGGTGGCACCGGTCACATTGGTGTAAACCCCGGTCACCAGGGTGGACGCCTGGAGCAAAAATGCCGATGCCGGATCGGTCCAGCTCAACACCACGGCATTACTGATGCCTCGGATGTTGAGCGGGATGGGAACAACAACTGAAGACAGCGCCAGCGAAAACACCGTGCCATGACCCGAAAGACCACCGCTCTCCGTGGTTCCGTAGAGCGTGATGCCCAATAACACCAGCGTCCGGTTGGGACCCGCCCCGTCGCTGCCACCGGTGAAAGCCTTCAATACCCTGTAATTGTTGCCTGCGGTATCCATCTGGAAAACGGTTCCCTGACTCGAACTGCCGCCCCCCGTTGTTGTCCCATAAAGTGTGCCGCCCGACAGCAACAGGTCGGTCGCACCCGCCCCATCGTTGGTGCCTGCAAAGGTGTGGAGCACGGTGAAGCCGCTGCGGTCGGTGTTGATCTTGAACACCGTGCCCTGGCCGTTGGTGCCGCCGTTATACGTCGTTCCATACAAAACGCCATTCGACAAGACCAAAACCGAGCCCGGGCCCGCTCCGTCGTTGCCGCCGCTGAAACTGTAGATATTGGTATAATGGCTGCCGTCGGTGTTGAGCTGGAAAATATTTCCATGGCCCGAACCGCCGTTCATGGTCGTCCCATAAAGCACGTTGCCCGACAACGTCCATCCCGCCGACGGATTATTCCCATCCGTTCCATTGAACTTGTAAAAGTTGGTAAACCCGCTGCCGTCCGTGTTGATTCTGAATACCGACCCGAAACTCTCACCGCTACCTGTCCCATAGAGCGTGCTACCCGACACCACCAACGGCGCCCACGCACAAATCGGATACGGATCGGTGAAACTGTAAATATTCGTGAAACCGGTGCCGTCCGCATTCAGCTTGAATACCGTTCCCCATCCGGCCGTGCCGCCGTATCGGGTCGTGCCATAAAACGTGCCGCCGGACAACACCAGCACCGCCCGTGGATCCGCTCCATCGGGATTGTCTCCGCTTGAATCCGTGATTGAAAAATCCTTGATTTCAGCATAGCCGCTGCCGTTGGTGCCAATCTCGAACAACGTGCCGGTGCCGTTGGTGCCGCCGCCCTCGGTCGTTCCATAAAGCGTGTTGCCGGACAAGGCCAGGCCCGTATCCGGGTCCGCTGCGCCATTGGGTCCGGCAAAAATGACAAGCGCCGTCAGGCTGGAGCCGTCGGTGGGGACGCTATAAACCACACCATTGCCCAGACCCGGCATTCCACCAAGCCCTGTGCCCCCATAAAGCACGCCGCCCGACAACACCAGGCCGCCATCCGGCCCCCACCCGGCGATGATATTCAAATTGACAACCGTCCCGAAGTTGCTGCCGTCCGTGTTGATTTTGAATACCGTCCCAAACCCGAACCCGCCATTCCCGGTCACTCCATAAAGCGTGCTGCCCGAGAGCAACAACTCCGCGTCGGGAGTGAATCCCACGCCCACGCTGTCGGTAAAACTGTAAAGATTGGTGAAATTGTTTCCGTTGATGTCCACCCGGAACACCGTGCCGTCATCCGAACCATCTCCGCTGTCGCCATACTGCGTTGTCCCGAAAAGCTGGCCGCCCGACAACACCAATCCGGCACAGGGATTCGCCCCATCCGTGCCGCTGCCGCTGAAATCGTGCAACGTGACAAAACCGGTGCCGTTGGTGCTCAGGCTGAAAACGGTGCCAGCGCCATCGCTGTACTGGGCCGTTCCGTAAAGCGTGCCGCCGGACAACAACAACCGCCCCGCCGGAACCGAGCCGTCGCTGCTGTTCCTGAAATGATAGAGATTGGCAAACCCATTGCCGTTGGTTTGGAGGGCAAATACTGTTCCTTGCCCGTTGGTGCCGCCGTTCTCTGTCGTCCCGTACAAAACACCGTTCGACACTATCAACGCCGCCGCCGGATTCGCGCCGTCACTGTTCGTCCAAACAACGGGATCCAAGAAGGAAAAACTTTTCAGCACGGTGAAATTGCTTCCGTTGGTGCTCAGGCTGAACACCGTGCCGCTGCCGCCACTGCCGCCTTTCGACGTGGTGCCAAAGAGCGTGCCGCCGGACAGAACCAGCCCGGCTTGGGGTGTCGCGCCGTCCGTATTCGTGCCCGTCGCGACATTCACCAGCGAAAAACTTTTGATGACAGTAAAGGCGGTTCCGTTGGTCTGGACGCTGAACACAACACCCGCCGCGCCGGCCCCGCCGTCCGTGGTCACGCCATACAACGTGCCATCGGGACCCTGGGCCAGCGTCCCCATACTATGGATGCCGGTCGCATTGATGTTGGGATTAAAAGTTTTGAGGACGGTGAAGGTTTGCGCCCCGGCCCCGGCCGCCAGCGACAAAATCACCATTACCGCGCACAGTCGTTTCATCGGTTTCATAGGCAGGACCTTTTGTTCCAGGTGAATTAGTTTAAAGAGTTAAAACCGCTCTGGTTCTGAGTGCCAATGATACCAAGAACCGCTCATCCGGTCGAGCAATGGATTCAGTTGAGCCACAGCCAGTCACGGAAGAAGGCGTGACGAGAGACGAGCGCCGAGAGTCGAGGCGGTAACGGAAGGAAGAATTTTCAACAGGAGCAAACAGAGATAACAGAGACCTTCCGGAAGAAAAAAGGAGAATATCTCTGTTTCCTTCGTTACCTTCTGTTCAAGATCGATTCTGCGCCTTTTGTCCACCCTCTGTAGCAAGACTACTGCGGAGGGACGGGCGCTTTTTTGCGGCAAAAACTCTTTGCGTTCTCCCTGTCCACCGAAGCCTTTCGGCGTAGGTGGATGCGTTCTTTCGTGGTTAAAACCTTTGCGTCTTTGTGCCTTCGTTGTTAATTCCCGTTTGGGCTTGATCCGATCAGCAATTTGTCAACCCGCCCCGATGAAGTCGGGGTTGATTCTGGGCGTGCCTCATCACGGCAATTTCAGCCGGAAGAAGTCCTGCCGGTTCGTGGACGGCACGATGACCCAATACAACTGGTTCGTGACCACGGGCAGGTTCGTCACCGCCAGCCAGTTGGTCGAAACCAGATTCGTGTTTTGCTGCAGATTGAATCCCGTCGAGTTGTTTGTGAGCCAGGTGAGGAACGCCTGGCTGGCGGACACGCTGATTTTCAGAATGGGCGGCGCGATGGCCACGGCAAAAGGCAACTGGTAGATTCCGCCATAAAAACTCGCACCCACGAGCAGGTTTCCGCTGCCCGACCACGCGACGGATTGCCATTGTTGGAACGGCGTGTTGGTCGAAATCCAAACCGCTCCCGAATTGGTCGAGTAATACAGCAGGCCGTCCGCCGTCGCCGCCGCCAGCCGCGTGCCGTCCGCCGACGACGCGACCGTGACCCAATGTTCCGACGGCGTGTTGTTCGTCACCCAGGTCGTTCCCGAATCGGTGGAGGTGTAAATCGGCACCGGCCGGAGAAAAGTGTCCTTATACGGCGCCGCGACCAGTTTGGTTCCATCGGTCGAGCAGGCCACTGCCGACCAATAAATTTGCGGCGCGGAAGTCAGGTTCCAGGTGACGCCCGAATCGGGCGAGGAAAAAATATAGCCGTAAGGCACACCGCTGTAGGTGTTGTTCCCGTTGACTGCCGCCACGAGCCTGGTTCCGTCCGCCGAGGAAGCCACCGAAACCCATCCCAGGCTGGGCGCGCCGGTGGATTGATTCCAGCTCCCGCCGGAATTGGTCGAGGTGTAAACCACGCCCGGACTGTCCACCCCGAATCCATCCGCCATCACCACCAGTTTCGTTCCGTCGCTGGAAGCCGCCCCCACCGACCAGTTCTGATATGGCAGGTTGTTCGTCTGCCACGTCGCGCCCGAATTCGTCGAGACATAAATTCCCGAACCGACGAACGGCGGACCCACCGCCAGCAATGTCGTCCCGTCCGCCGAGCTGGCCACCGAATACCATGCCGACGTCGGCCCGGTCACCGACCAGTTCGCCGTCGAATCAATCGAGCGGTAAATCGGCCCGGTCGTGTTAAAACCTCCCGACCCCGCCACCCACTTCGTGCCGTCGGTCGAAGCCGCCAGCGAATCCCAATAATCCGGGTTCGGCGCGCTCGTCAACGTCCACGGCGTGGCGAAGGCGGTGGTGTAAATCCCGCCGGCCGCGACCGACGCCACCAGCTTGCTGCCGTCCGCCGAGGAGGCCAGCGACACAAAACTGTCCGGCGGCAGCGTGCTCCCGACGCTCCAGTTCGTCCCAAAGTTGGTGCTTACGTAAATCGCCTCGTAAACCTCGGAATAGAAATCCGGCGCCCCCAGCGCATACATCTTGGAACCATCCGCCGAGCAGGCCGCCGCCAGCCACATGTTGCTCGTTCCGTTCACCGGCGTCCAATTCGCCCCCGAGTTGCTGGAGGTATAAATGTTCACGGCGTTGAAAGCGGCGTCATCGCTGGCCAGCGCCACGAGCCGGGTGCCATCCCCGGAAGCCGCCACCGCCACCCACGTGTAAGCCGGCGCGTCCGACAGATTCCACGTCGTGCCCGAATCCGTGGAATAATAAATCGAGCCGCCCGGGTTGAATAGCGGGTCCTGATCCGCGGCGGCCACCAGTTTCGTTCCATCCGCCGCCGAGGAAACCGCCCACCACGCATTCGTCGGCGCGTTCAACTGCGTCCACGTCGCGCCGGAATCCGTTGACCGGAAGATGTGTCCCGAATTGCCGTCGAGATCCATGTTGGCCACCGTCACCAGTTTGCTGCCGTCCCACGAACCTGCCGTGGCCTGCAAATATTCCTGCGGCGGCGTGGGCGTCTGCCACGAACCGCCGCCGTTCGTCGAAGTGAAAATCATCGTGAACCCGGGCACCGTCACCACCAGCTTGATGCCGTTCGTGGATGAAATCATCTGCCCGCCCCAGTTCGTCAGCGACTCCGTCCACGTCAGCCCTGAATTCGTGGACACAAACGAGCTGTTCCCGCCCGACACCTGCCCGCCCGCCGCCAGCCTGGTGCCGTCCGCCGAGCTGGCGATGGACGTCCAGCCTTGCAACGGCGCGCCCGTCTGCGTCCAAATCTGCGCGCTGGCGGAGTTGATGAAAAAAGACAGGCTGCCGGCGGCAACCGCGATCAGGGGCAACGTTTTCATGGCAATGGGTTCAGGCAACAACTCTGAATAATCCTTTCGCCAGAGATACTCCACGCCCTGCGCGCTGGCAATGGAAAATCATTCGCAAACTACACCCGCCGCCGTCCTCCGATTTCAACTTTCAGCTTTCAGCGTTTCAGCTTTTTCTTTAATTGCTTGATCCGATCGGCACTTGTGATCAATTGATCTGGGCGTGTCGAAAAAAGCCACAGGCGCCAAACAACAGAATTCTGAAGTCCGCACTCCGCGTTCCAAACTCCGCACTTCACGGCCCCTTTATCGTCGAGCCGCTCCCAAGGTAGGGTCATCGCGCTGCGATGACCAGACGGCGCAGCGCGCCGTCCCTACCAACGACATCCCCCACGCCCATCCCATCGCCCCGTCGCACTTCACCCTCCGTGAAGACGGCTCCATCGTAGGACAGGCGTCCCGCCTGTCTCCATATTCTTCCGGTGAATCGAAAAAAAGTGAGACAGACAAGATGTCCGTCCCACGGTTAATTTTCACCTCCGACACCCCGTTCGTCCGCCTCTACCACGGCAACTGCCTCGAACTGCTCGACGCTATCGCCGCCAAATATCCCGACGGCCGCTTCGACGCCATCTTTGCCGACCCGCCGTATTTCCTGTCCAACGGCGGCATCACTTGTCACGCCGGCAAAATGGTGAAGGTGGACAAGGGCGACTGGGACGTCTCGCGCGGACCGGAACTGAACCACGAATTCAACACGGAATGGCTGCGGCGCTGCCAGAAAGTATTGAAGCCCAACGGCACCATTTGGGTGACCGGCACGCACCACGTCATATTCAGCATCGGCTACGCCCTGCAACAGCTCGGGTTCAAGATTCTGAACGACATCGCCTGGGAAAAGCCGAACCCGCCCCCGAACCTGAGCTGCCGTTACTTCACGCACTCGACGGAGACCGTTTTGTGGGCCGCGAAAAACGGGAAGAGCAAACACATCTTCAATTACCAGGAAATGCGGAAAGTGACCGGCAAACAGATGAAAACTGTTTGGAGAAAGGAAGAATTTTTGACAGAAGCTAACAAAGACAACAAAGCAGGCTTGGAATCCGAAAAAGAAAAAACCTCCGTTCCCGATTTTACAGGAGCAAACAGAGAGAACAGAGATCTTCCGGACGTAGAAAGAAAAATTCTTCGTTCCCTCCGTTACCTTCTGTTCGAGTTTTTTGTAGTTCTGCACCTTTTGCGCCTCTTTCCGCCTTCGTTGGACTCCGGCGCGACACGTGCGGCAAAAATCCGTGTCCATCCGTGTCCATCCGTGGTCGAAATAGCTGATTTTGATTGCAATTTCATTGGGTCCATGTTAGAAAACTGGCAAGCCTGTCAGTAAGAACCGTACAAATTTCACAACCCGACAGCCAGTCCCATGAAACCATCCCTCCGTCTGCTGATGACGTTGGCATTGCTCGTCGCGGCGCATCGCGCCACCGCCCAGGTTCCTTTCACGCTCTCCATTTCACTTACGAATGGAACTTTTGTCCGTTCGGTCACGACCGCAGATGTCAACAACGATGGCAAACCGGATTTGATTTCAGTCCGCGGCAATCCGAGCGTTTTGTATGTCTGGACCAACAGCGGCAGCGGCCTCTTTGTCTCCAACGCTTCCTACGCCGTCGGCTCTTTTCCCTATCAGGTCATCGCTGCGGATGTGAACAA
>JBEKJN010000029.1:0-16486 GCA_050011235.1 Verrucomicrobiota bacterium
CCCCACAGACTGTAATATTCCACCTTCTGGTAAAACGCATCATACCAATCCGATGACCCAAATGTTGCATCGAGACGGGCACGCCAAGAAGCAGGAATCTTTCCATCGCGTTTCAGAAGGCGATTCGCTCCTGTGCCAAGCGGAAAAAGCAGCCACAAATCAATAGCCTCAGTCTTGGCGATGGAAGCAATCGTGTTCCACGTCACCTGCATACCAAACGGATCGAGGAATAGCACCGCTCGGTGGCTTCGCCAGTTTCGGTTCAGGCACAAATCGTTGAGATAGGTGCTCGCATCTGCGTTAACCAGCTGAATGCGGTCGTGAAGTTCTGCGAATTCTTCTTTCAGCTTTGAGAGTTCCGCAAACCGTGTGGCATTGTGTTCAATGAAGATGTAGCGGTCGAATCGCGGTTCAACTTTCAAAGCGATTCGGGCAGACCCATCGATAAAACGCTGGGAATCCGAAGCGCGCGCGCCTTCGAAGAAGGGAGCGAAGTCATCGTTCGCCTGCTTGGGCGTATTGTAACCTGTGCCGGCGAAGGCATCAATGTACGCAAACCGAAATCCCCGCTTCTTCTCGCGCTGCGCATTCATGATGATTGCATAGGCAACGAGATACTTTCGGACATGTTCCAGTTTCTCTGCCGTCCAGTCTCCGCCAAATTGTTGGCTTGTCGCCGACATGCTCAATTTCCACCTAGTTTCAAGATTTCTGGCCGACATCTTGGCAGGAAGGGTTGGACAAATACAGGGGAATCAAAATGATAAATCCTTCGTCAACTCTCCAACGTTGCCTCAAGCAGTGCCACAACAAACTTTCCGATGCCGGGCGCTTGAGACTCGCGCGGGCCGGCGACGTTCAACGCCCGAATTTTGTTTCGCTTGAGGAATTTTGAAAGGGCGGCGGCGCTTTTTGACACGCCGTCCCGTTCGCAAACGACCAGCGCCGGACGGTCGTGTTGTTCGGCGCAGGTTTTTGTGAAGGCGGTTCCGCCGGACAGTTTCCTTGCCCGCGCCACAATCAATGTCGCGTCCGAATCCATCACGTTTTTCTCGGTGCGCTCGTCGTAATCCGCCGAATCGGTTTCGCGCAGCCGGTAAATCAGTGGTATGGCGCCATCCTCAGCGAGGCGACCGCGCGGACACCACCCGCCATGTTCGTATCCGCGCCAGATGGCAAAATCCAGCGCGGCCCGGTCCACGCCCGTTTGTCCACCCGAAACAATTTTCATCTGGCGGCGTTTGCCCGACATTGGGACATGTCACTGAACCGGCATCACGCCTGGCGCACGAAATAATAGGGCTGGCCGTGCCAGCGATGTTCCAGACCGGGACGCAACCACGCGCTGCCGGCGTCGGTTCGGATTTGAAAGTAATATTGCAATGGAAACGCTGAATCGGTGTAATTCGCCGGAATGGCCGCCCGAAAATCGTCCCCCGCCCGTTCCATCTCGATCATCTGCCAGACTTCCCCCTGGTTGACGTGCCGGTAACGCAGGCGCAGACCGGAAATCAGGGCGAGGTTGCTGACGTTCGGTACGTGGGCAAGAATCGTCAACGGTTGGCCGCGCTGGAACGAAGCCGCCGGTTCGTGGAGATTCGCGAGCGGCGGATTGTCATCCGGTTTCGATTTCGCGAAGACCGCGCGCATGGCGTGCTTGATCACTTTCGGATCCGCGTTCAATGGCTTCCGGCCATGGATGACGGTGTCGGGCGCGTTTTTCAGGAGCCTTTCCATGTCCGCGATGTCATCGTCCAAGGCGGCCAACCGGTCCAGCCAATGGCCGTGTTGAAAGTAATCGTAGCCGTAAGTGACATTGTGGACGTAGGGGTCTTTCGCCGTTTCGGCCAATTCCGCCCACGCATCGCGCGCCGTGTGTTGCGCCTTGATGGCTGCCGCAAGGGCCGGCCGATGACCGGTTTGCTCGTAAATCGCATAGAGCACGCCGGCCCGGAATTTCGCCGCAAAGAACCGGCCCAACCCTGCTTGAATCGTAACGTCAATTTCGAGCCGCCGGAATCCGGCGTCACGTGCGTTACGCACGTTCGATTTTGCCTCGTGCAACTGGGCCATCGCTTGTTTGGCCGCTTCGTCCAACTGTTGCGCGACCCAGGCCGGCGAATATTTTCCGCTGGATTTGCCCGAGAGCAGTTCATCGGCGAATTCGTCAACGGTCAGGAAAAATTCCGGGTCGAGCGGACTGACGGTGCCGAAGAGGCGCGGACTGGGCGTGTCGCTGTAAGGATGCGGGCGGTTCGCGTCCACCATCGGCATGTTGGTGTACATCTCCGGCCAGTAGATGTTGTTGGCGGCGGAGGGACAATGTGCCGTCGTCACCAGCGGCAGAACCCGGCTGGCCGATGCCAGTGCGACTCCGGCCTGTTCCGCGCCTGTGCCAAACTGCCGGCGCAACAAACGTTCCCAGCCGTCCGGGTCGGTGTCCGGGTTATAAAAACTGCGGCCCCAGACGCGGTAGGTGTATTCGTATTTTTCGAAATCGCCGCCGGCGGGCTTTAATGAAATATCGGCATACGCGTCGCGGCCGCCGGGCAGGCCGGAGCCTTTGCGGCCCTTGAAATAAAGCGGTTCGTACAGTTCCACACCGTTGCTGCCGCAAAAACTTGAGACCTGCCCGTAAGCCCGCGCCATTTCGGGATCGCCCCACAACAACATCCGCTGCGTGCCTGGCCAGATGCGATGCACCACGCCATAACGCCGGTTCTCCGTCAACAAATCGGCGTAGCCATAGCGCGTGAACCGGCGTGAACCGCTGCTGCGTGAGAAGAACCCCGTGTCGCGCTCGTCCCGCGGCGGCATTTCCTGCGGACGGATGGCGCCTTGCATGTAGGGCAGGCCCATGTGCTCGGCCCAGAATTTGGGCGAGACCTCCACCGGCATGCCGGTGCCCAGTGCCACGTCAATGATTTCCTGGTCAATGCCTTTGGCGTGCAGATCAATCCTGACGCTGCGACCGCACTGGACGATGCCTTCGAAAATTGTTTTCCAAATCGCTGTGTTCCCCTCGGGCACACCGCTTTCGCCATGGGTGCGGATGGTGATGCCGCTGATGGATGGACACGCGGTGAGCAGCATGCGCAGGGCGTTGCGGCAGTAAGGCGCCTGAGTTTCCGGCGCAAGCCCTTCGATGGTGTAATTCGCCTTCGGACTGTTCGTCCACCGGTAGGCGTGGGTCCAAAGACCCAGTTGGAATTGCAGGCCGCGTTTGGCCGTTTCATCGCTGATAAACCGGAGCATTTCCAGATTGTGTTCGCGCTCGGCATCGGGCAACGGCACGGCACGCACGTTAAAGCCCGGTACCGACAAAAGAAAAGGATACGCGAAATGAAAGTAACAATCGCGAATGTCCGTTGTGAAATCGTAGGCCAGCCCGAAGGCGAGATTGAACCGATTGAACCGCTGCGTCGCCAGCATCGTCAGGTAGGACGGCCAGAAGTTCTTATCATTGAACCAGGACAGGTCCTCGACATTGCTAACGAACGCGCGACCAACGCTGCGGACCGCGTTGGCCGGTCGTTCACTGACCGGTTTCACGGCCTTCAACGTCGCCACCGGGTCGGCGGCAAAATTCACGCGATCGGCCAGTTCGAGCAATGCGTAAACGAGACCGCGCGCGTCCGAACCACTGGCCAGGAGGACAATACGGGGTTCGACTTTTCCGCGGGCCAGCGCCATGGCTTCGGGGGTCTCTGGCAACAAAATCCCCGCATCGTCGAGTATATGTTTGGAAAAGTTTGAATTGCGCCCGGCCACGAGGATACATTCCTGTGAAGCTGGTGCCTGGTCGAGGTTTTGATAAATCTGTGCCGCAACACCCCGGCCAGTCAGGGCAGCGTGCAATTGTTCCACGGCCCATTGCACCGGCGGTTGTGTCACGACCGTGTCCGACCGGTCGAGCACAATCGAAACACCCGGGTTGTTTTCGCGGGCATAGACAGGAAGTTGGAGCAGACCGCTGCCGGCCACCACTGCGGCGGCCATGCCGGTTTTCTTGATGAATTGCCGCCGCGTCTCGCGATGGCGGGCGGGGTTGGTTTCGCCAGGGCGCATGATTGGCTTGGGATTCAAGGCTTTTTGCCCGCCGCTGGCGAGGAAATATTTCGAGGGGTGGTTGATGATTGGGAGCTGAAAGGTGAGGGCAAAAGGCCAGGGAAACATCGAACGTCCAATTTGTGACAATTTGTGATTATGTCACCGTCAGCGGACCGTCGAAGAAGGTCACGCTGATGACTTCGGTTTTGGCCACGTGTGGGCCGTGCCGGACGTGTACGTCTTGTCGGAATCCTCCCATTCACCGGACAACACATAAGCCCATTCGTTGGCGTCAGGGTGCGTGTGGGCGGGGATGGTGTGACCGGCCTTGAACTTGCGTAGCACCACGACGCCTCCGGTGTTTTCATGCTTGTGCAAAACCATCAACTCGACCCCATCGTACGGTCCGGGCTGCCAGATTTTGTCCTTGGTCAATGCGACATACGGAAACATGCATTCATCCAAGCGGATTGCATTGAATTTGCAAGCGCAGAAAAGGCGCAAGGAACGGAATTTCGCAGGTTGCACGGCCGCCGGCCTTGCGCCATTTTCTGGAACGGTTTGTGAACGTGAATTGGAAAAAGTTGCGGACGCTTGCTTTGACCGAGGTCGAAGTGACACTGGCGGCGTTGCCAGAACCGTTGCGCGAACGAGCGGAAAAGCTGCCGGTGACCTTCGAGCGCTTTCCGAACGCCAGCTTGCAGGCCGACGGAATTGAAGCCGACACGCTCGGTTTGTTCACCGGGGCGGAATTCGCCGATGAAGGAAATATTCCACTGCCGCCGCAGATCATTTTGTTTCTGGAAAATCTTTGGGATTTTGCGGAGGGCGATGAGGAGATTTTCCGCGACGAGGTCCACACGACGTATCTGCACGAACTCGGCCATTATCTCGGTCTGGACGAGGATGAATTGACCGAGCGCGGTCTGGAATGACAATCGCTCAAGTGGCCCGCGCTTTGTGGGACGATGAAGAAAGCGCCTTTAGTCCACGTCTTCGCCCAACTCGACGTTCCAGTAGGCGAGGTCAATGAAATGCTTCCAACTGTCGTGCCGGTGCAGGCTGAAGTTGATTTGCACGAACGGCCGCCATTTCGGCCGCTTCGGTTTGCGGATGAGGTGCAGCCCGGCCTCCTGCGGCGTGCGGTTGGCCTTCTGCGTGTTGCACTCGATGCAGGAGCAGACGATGTTTTCCCACGTCGTCGGACCGCCGCGGTCGCGCGGCAGGACGTGGTCCAGATTCAAATCCTTGCGGTCGAAGGCGCGCCCGCAGTATTGGCAGGTATTTTTATCGCGCTCAAAAATGTTGTGGCGTGTGAACTTGACTTCCTTCTTGGGCAGCCGGTCGTAAATCAACAGGAGAATGATTCGCGGCACACGGATCCGGAACGAAATGGTGTGAAGGGACTCCTCGCGCGGCGCGGCTTGGGAAAGGTCGCGCCATTCCTCAAAATTGAAGGTGTGGAACGAGCCGTCGTCATCGCTCAGGACGGCCTGCGCGTGGCCTTGGAACAACAGCGTCAAGGCGCGCCGGGTGGTGCAGACGTTGACCGCCTGCCACAACCGGTTCAGCACAAGCACATGCTGGTTTAGCGCGGTGTTCATGGCGCTGGCTGGAGAAACGCTAACAAAACCGTCGGCGCAGGTCAACCACCGTCGGCGTTGCCAAACGGCGATGGCTTCAGCTATGTTGCCACCATGAAACGTTTCGCCGCACTGGCAGTTCTGTTCCTGACGTTCATGCTGTCGCCGGCCCGCGCGCAGCAGGGCGCCGACGACCAATACCTCATCATTTACAGCCTGATGCAGCAGGCGGACTCGTTGAACAGCGCCGGTCACTCCAGTGAGGCGCTGGCGGGCTTTGTCGAGGCGCAAGGCGAACTGGTAAAATTCCAGAATGCTTACCCGGACTGGAATCCCAAAATCGTCAATTTCCGGCTGAATTATCTTGCGGAAAAAATCGTGGAACTGACGCCGCAAGTTCCCGCCATCCCGCAAAGCGGGACGCCGCAAGTTCCCGCCACCAACGCGCCGCCGCCGGTCATGTCAACGCCCGCGGTTCCCCCCGCGACGGGCGCTGATTTTGAGGCGCGATTGCAGGCGTTGCAGGCGCAGGTGCAAGGTTTGCAGGCGGACAACACGACCCTTGAAGCCAGACTTAAGGAGGCGCTCGCGACGCAACCGGCGATGGTGGATCCGCGCGAACTGGCCAGGGCGCAGGGGCAGATCCGCTCTTTGATGAAGGAAAACGATTTGCTGAAGGTGAGTCTGGCGCGAGGCCGGGCCGGAACGGTGGCATTGCCCGGATTGAACACAAATCTGCTGGCGCAACTGCGGCAGGCTTTGGCCGAGGCGAACAAAGAACTGGCGGACGAAGCGGTGCGCGCAGACCGGCTGACGCAGGAAAATCAAACGCTACAGGGACGGGTGCAGGCGTTGCTGGCCAGTCCCGCTGCGGTGGAAGTGTTGCGCCAGGAAAATGCGCTGCTCAAGAAACAACTGGCGGAGTTAAGAACGCAGGCGACCAATGCTCCGGTGACGGGTTTGAACGTCGAACTGGCCAATGCCCGCGCGCGCATTTCAATTTTGCAGTCAAATGCCGAGGTGAGTTTGCTGGAAAGGGAGGCCCTGGAAAATCGCGTGCGGCAATTGGAGTCGGGTGCGAAGCCGCCGATCCTGGCGCCCCGCGAGGCGGAGAACGAGGCGCGCATCCGCGAGTTGACACAGGAACGCAACGATTTGCTGGCGAAACTCGGCAAGGCGAACGAGGAGCTTTATGGCCACAAAAAGCAGGACGCGGCGGCGCAAATTGCCGAGCTGACCGATGAAGTGAGCGTATTGCGCGCGCGGCTGGCCGTGGACGAAGCGCGCGCCGTGCCTTTCACGCCGGAGGAACTGGCGTTGTTCAAGCAGCCCGTGCCGCCGGTTGCCAATCCCAATGCGGAGAAAAAATCCATCCGGGAATTGCCCGGCGGCACCGCCACGCTGGTGGCCGAGGCGCAAAAATATTTTGCCGCCAGACAATACGACAAGGCCGAGGACGATTACCTGCAAATATTGCGGCACGACGAAAACAACGGGCTGGTGCTGGCGAACCTCGCGGCCATTGAAATCCAGCAAAACAAGCTCGACGACGCGGAAAAACACATCCAGACCGCACTCACCCAGGCCCCGAACGACGCCTACAATCTTTCGCTCCTCGGCTATCTGAAATTCCAGCAGGGGAAATATGACGACGCGCTCAACGCGTTGAGCCGCGCGGCCACGCTCGATCCGCAGGACCCGCAAATTCAGAATTATCTCGGCGTCACGTTCAGCCACAAGGGCCTGCGCCAGCAGGCGGAAACGGCGTTGCGCAAGGCGATCCAGCTCGATCCGAATTACGCCGCGGCGCACAACAATCTGGCTGTGATTTACATCACCCAGCAGCCGCCGCTGCCGGAGTTGGCGCGCTGGCATTATGAAAAGGCGCTCGCCGCCGGCCAGCCGCCCAATCCGGACCTGGAGAAAATGCTGGCCGAAAAGGGCGCGCCGGTGAAACCACAATGAATTTATGATTTATGATTGATGATTTTCGATTGAACGGACAAAGCTCGCTTCAAATCATAAATCATAAATGATTCAGGCTTTCCACGAACTCGTCATCGCCACGCGCGGACGCGGGTTTTATGAATTTACGCGCGCGGTCGAAAGCTGGGTGGGCGAAAACAAATTCAAGGACGGCCTGCTGACGCTGCATTTGCGGCATACTTCGGCTTCGCTGCTCATCCAGGAAAACGTCGACCCGGACGTGCGGCGCGATTTGGAGGCGTTTTTCCAGCGGCTCGCGCCCGACGGCGACCCGCTTTTCAGCCACACCACCGAAGGCGACGACGACATGCCGGCGCACGTGCGCACGGCCCTGACGGCGGTGAATTTGAGCATTCCCGTCCGCGGCGGCCGGCCGGTGCTCGGCACCTGGCAGGGGATTTATTTGTGGGAACACCGCACGCACCCGCATTCGCGCCGCGTCGCGTTGCATTTCATCGGCGAATAGGAACGCCGATGGTGGGGAGAGACTCCCGGCGAGCCGCTCCGTTGAAAATATATTCCGGCTCGCGGGGACGCTCGCCCCGCCAATGAAAGCGAATAAACTCGCCAAGCGCGCCTGCTAATGGCACGTTGCCAGAGTTTTATGCAAACCAAGAAATGGATTTTGCCGGCGCTGGTCTTCAGCTTCGCTCTGGCCGTTCGCGGCGAAATGGCCACGAACACTTTCGGTTTTACCGCCCATGAAAGTTATCCCATTGACGACCTGATCAACCTGCTCCACGTGGCGGATTTGGACGGCGACGGCCTGAATGACATCATCGTGGCCAACAATCGGCGTTCGAAAATCAACCTGCTCTACAACCTGACGGGCAAGACCAATCGCGCCGTGCAACCGCCGCGCAAGCTGGAAATCAACGAGTTGCCGCCCGACGCCCGTTTTCGCATTGATTCGGTCCCGGTGGACGAACACATCTCCGCGATGGCCGTGACCGACCTCAACGGCGACGGCCGGCCGGACATCGTTTTTTACGGCGACGCGAAGGACCTCACCGTGCTTTACAACGAAGGCACGAACGGCTGGAGCGAGCCGAAAACCTGGCACATCGAGGACGGGCGGATGGATCCGAACGCGCTGGCCACCGGCGATCTGAACGGCGATGGCCGGACTGATGTCGTTCTGCTCGGCGACAACGGTTCGTTGTATTTTCTGCCGCAACTGGCGGACCACACGCTGGGCGAGCCGCAGAAAATTCCCTACTCCGGCGCGCCGAACGCCGTGCAAATCACGGACGTGAACGGCGACGGTCGGGACGATTTGCTGCTGGTGGATTGGGACAGCCCGACGCCGTTTCGTTTCCGGCTGCAAATGCCGGGCGGACAGCTTGGCCCGGAAATATATTTCAAGACGCAGCCCATCCGCTCGTATTGCGCGGACTATTTGGAAAGTAATTCAAACCTGTATGTCGTGACCATCGCGCAAAATTCCGGGCGCGCGGAAGTCTCCCAGTTCACACGCAAACCGGCGGAAGTTTTGTCCGGCGCGTTCCGGCGCGGGCAATTCCAGATTCTGCCGCTGCAGAAGACGGACGCGGCGCAACGCGGGGAGTTGTGGGCCGACGTCAACGGCGACGGGCTTCCGGATTTGCTCGTGGCCGAGCCGGAGAGCGGCCAGCTCTCGGTCTATTTGCAACAGCCGGATGGTTCGCTGGCCGCGCCGAAAAAATTTCCGTGCCTGGCCGGGGTCAGCCAGATCGCCGTGGCGGATTGGAACGGCGATGGCCACCCGGAAATCTTCCTTTTGAGCCATGATGAAAACGCCGTGGGTGTGACCCAATTCGACAAAAAGGGGCGGCTGCCGTTCCCGACGCTTATTCCGCTCGACGGCAAGCCCCTGGTGATGGCGGTCGGCGCGTTGAAGCCGGGCGCAAAACCGACGCTGGCGGTGATTGTGGACAAGGACGGCCAGCGTTCGCTCATCACGCGCACGGGGGACGGCAAAACGAAGACGCAAAAATTGAGCGACAGCTTCAAGTCGAACCCGACGACACTCGCGATTCAGGACGTGAACCAGGACGGGCTGGCGGACCTGGTGGTGCTGATTCCGTATGAAAAAATCAAGGTGCTCATCCAGAAACGCGGCGGCGATTTCGACGAGGAGGACGTGGATCCGCCCGGAGGCCCGATTGACCAGCCGTGGCTGGCGGCGGCGGACGTGGACGGCGACGGCAAGACCGAATTGCTGCTGCCGCAGAAAAATTTTGTGCGCGCGGTCGTGCTGGAACAGGAGGCCAAAACGCCGGGTTTAACCAATCAGCCGGACTGGGTTTTCCGCGTGAAAGATCAAATCAACGGCGCGGCGGGCGATTCACGCATCGTGGGCGCGACGGCGGTGGCGAACCCCGGCAAGAAAGCCGGGGTGCCTTCCATCTTCCTGCTGGACGCGGAGCACAAACAGTTGACGTTGTGCGAACGCGACGCCGCGGGCGTGTGGCAGGTGGTGCGCAACGTGGAACTGCCGGTGGCGGATTTCAGCGGCTTGCGTTCGGTGAAACTGGGCGGCGGCGACATCTCAAGCGTGGCGTTTCTGGGCCAGAATGCCATCGCCTGGCTGTCGCTGGCGGGCGATGTTTGGGAATTCACGACGCTGGACGGTTACGACACGCCGATCAAGGACGGCTATTTGAACGACGTGGTCACGGGCGATTTGACCGGCAGCGGGCGCAAGGAGCTGGTCTTCATGGAGACGGCCAAAAATTATCTTGACCTGGTTTCCTTCAATTCCAAACACAAGCTCGTGCCGGACGACCGCTGGCAGGTATTTGAGCAGCACACGTTCCGCGGCGCGGCCAATGCGCTGGCCGAGCCGCGTGAAGCGGCCGTGGCGGACGTGACCGGCGACAAGAAAAACGATCTCATCGTGCTCGTGCATGACCGGATTCTGGTTTATCCGCAGGAATGAGCGGAGCCTGGCCGGGCCGCGTTGCGGCGCGGTCCGGTCGGAAATCCTTATGGTAGGGCTGCGGTGCCCCGCAGCTTGGCGGTGCAGCAACGCCGCTCTACCGTCCGCAGGGTGAAATCTTTAATTCATCTGGGGCGGGCGGGGGGCGAACACCTTGAAGGAAAGGCCGTCCGCCGTCGCGCTGCCGCCATAGACGGAAAAGTAAAAGTATTTGGAAACCTGGTCGTAATCCGGCAGCAGCGAAAAATCCATCCAATCGCGGAAACTTTTTGGGAAAACCGTCATGGCCGTGTCGGTTGCCGCCGAGTTCTTCAACAATGAGAACGTCGCGCGCATGGTTTCGCGCTGGTTCTGGTAGCCGAACAGGCCGGTGCCCGCGCCGCCGACGTGTTGCGCGGCGTCGGCCAGACCGGCGGTTTCGCGCAACGGCCTGGCCTGTCCGGCGTTGCTGCGCAGGTATTCCTCCAGCATGGAAACATCCGCCGTCAAGGCAACGTAACCGCCGCTGGCCGCGCAATACAGCGAGCGCGAAACCGGCGCGGCACCCGGCATTCCGCGGCCGGGCAGGGGAATGGTGTAGATTTTCCGGCCAAGAAAATCCCGCGGCTCGGGCGCGTTTTGTTGTCCATACATCAGCGACGCGACGCTTTTCACTGCGAGGGCGGCCTGGTCCGCGTTCGCCGCGCCGAAGAGAAAGAGCGACGGCGCATGGTTCAAATCTGCCAGCGTGTTTCCGGCGGGCGCCTTTTGATAGCTGATGAAATCGTCGCCGAGATTGGCGATGAGATTTTTGCGGAGGTCGAAGTCCGGGTCCTTTTGCCGGGCGAGCGCATTGGCGGCATCAATCGTCGCATTGAGGCTGGCCAGCCCGCCGGGCGAAAGGGTACCGATCATTTTCTCCAGTTCGGCCCAGGATTTCTGGCCGTCAATGCGCCAGCGCGAAAACTTCACGGTGTTGGCCGGCACGAACACCGGCGGATTCGCGTCCTTCGGGACGGCGGCAAAGATTTTCAGGAGGCCCTGCCGTGTCGCTTCCGGCGCGGAGCAATAAAGATTCAACTGCGGGCCGTCATGCGATTCACGGTAGGCGAGACTCACGGACTTCAAGCCCATCAAACCCGATGCGTTCAACATGGCGGTCGGCGAAAGGGACGGCAGGAACGACGGCGCCTCCGGATTCGGCGGTTCCTGCGGAACATGGGCCAGCACGTCGAAAAAGATTTTCGTGTTGAACCAGGCGTAATACAGCGGCGCATCGCGGAATTGCGACAATTTGTCGGCGGCAAAAACCGGGTTGTCGCGCAACGCCGGGGCCGCGCCGCCGGACAGGTGGGCAACGACCGGTTCAACGGCCTTCGTTGAGTTGCCGACAATCAGCAACGATTGGAACTGGCCGACGACCAGTTCGCCGGGCTTTTCCGGCTGCGGCTCCTTGCCGAGTTCCTGCACCGGCGGGCGTCTGGGGAAAATGCCCGCAAGCGTCAGGAGGTCGTTGCTCGAAAGCGTCACGACGGAAAACGAAATGCCGCGGACGGTTTCGGTGTGGATGGATTTGCCATTTTCCGTCCATTTTCTGCGGAGCGCATCGAGATTGGTTTTTAGCAGGCCGCCCTTGTCCCGGGCATCGAGCAGCAAAAGCAGGCCCGGCTGCTGGTTGTCGTCGGTGCCGTTCCAGCCGTTTTGGGTGATGGCGAAAGTGAACTGGCCCTGCGGCAGGCTGGCGTAGTCATCGAGCTTCACGCCGAGATCGTGCTCCAGCGGCGCGATGAACTGCTCGTTCCACTTGGCCATGAATTTGCCGTGGAACGGTTTCATCGCCGGGTCGTTCCAGAAAAGCCAGCCGGGCGATTGTTTGGCGGCGGCGCGCGTGGCGGCGAAATCGGGCGCGGTCACGAGCAACAGCGTGTCCGCCGGCAGCAGATTTTCGGCGGGCGGGACCGCGGCGCGAACAAAAGTGGCAATGGTCAGAAGGGAGGTGGCCGCAAAAAGGCGCAAAAATTTCGTGCTCATGTTCAATCAAAGTCCGGATGACGGAAAAGGTTCGTTCAATTATTGTTCCGCCGGATTATGCCGGGTACGGCCGGGCGGTTCAAGATAGCGATACGGATTGTTCGGGTTGTCGGTCGAATAGGCAAAGGCGTCGCGGTGCTCGAGAAAGCTTTTCACCAGTTCCACCGGGATCGCAAAGCCCAGGCCCTCGCCGAACATGATTTTCATGTTGGTGACGCCGACGACATCACCCGCCAGGTTGAACAACGGGCCGCCGCTGTTGCCGGGATTGATCTGCGCCGTGGTCTGGAGATAAAGCTCGCCCTCCAGTTCGCGCGTTTTGGTGCTCAGGATGCCTTCCGTCACGGTGCGTTCGAGGCCCATCGGGCTGCCGATGGCAAAAACCGAATCACCGACGGTCAACGCGTCCGCGCTGCCGAGCGTGACAAATTTGAATTTCGGCGCGTTCTTGTCCTCGATGTGCAGCAGCGCCAGGTCGTGAAATTTGTTGATGGCGACGATTTTGACCTGCTTGTAAGTCTCACGGTCGAGCTGGCCGTTGGTTTGATGATAAACTTCCACGGAAATTTCCGTCTCGCCCTCGATGACGTGGAAATTCGTGATCAAATAACCGTCGGCGTTGATGAAAAAGCCGGAGCCGAGCCCGCTCGGGGTGCGGACCTGCACGACGGCCTCGCCGATTTGCTTGACGAGATCGCGCACGTCGCGGGCCGCCACCGGGCGGGTGTCCGAATAATAAAATTGCGGCGCGTTGACGTTGACGAGCAGATTGGACGCGGCGGACGCCGGCGGCGCCGCTTCGGCGGTCTTGGAAATTTTGGCGACGACGTTGCGCGGCACGACGAGCACGGTGTAGCCGACGTCCACGACGATGCTATCGGGCTTCTCCGCGAGGATTTTGCCGGTGACGGCGGCCTGATCCTTCAGTTGAACCACGTCGGCGGACGCGAGAGCCACGCTGCAAAAGAGCAGCGCCGGCAAGGCAAATTTATTCTTCAACAACATTGCAAGACAGTAATGCAGGGGGTGGCGTTTGACAAGCGGCAGGCGGGGGAGAGGGCAGTGTGCTGATTTGTTTTGGTGCGTGTGTGCCGCTGCTGCGCCGCGCGGCGGCGCAGGCAGCACCAACGGGGTTCTGATTTGTGGTAGGGCTGGCGGTGCCCCGCAGCCTGGCGGTGCGGCAGCGGTGTCACCACCGAATTAAGACACCACCCTGTCAGGAACCCTTTGCAACTGGTCGGAGGCCGGCGCTCCGAGGGCCTCAAACCTTCCCGGTGCTCCGGGCGGCCTCAATCATTTCCCAAAACTTCGGGTTTTCCTGGAGCGCCTCGTCCTCGCCGGTTTTCAGGCCGGACCGGAACAGAAAATCCTTGAGTGTGTGGCGGCTGAGAATCCGGTGGACGAGCACGCCCAAATCGTGGCGCTCGAAATAAACGCGATAGTCGCCCAGGTGGAAGCGATGCAAGGTGCGGCCGCCCTGTTCCAGCTTGCCAAACTCCTCCAGTTCCGTGCCGCGCACCTGGTGCGGCAAGCCGCGGAACTCGCCAAGGATTTGCAGTTGCAGTTCCTTGGGCATCCGCGCCAGTTCGGCGGCGGCCATGGGCGTAAAGATGATTTGAAAAGGCTGCATGGCAGTTGAGAGTTGAGGGTTGAAGGTTGAGAGTCAACTGGAAAAGTTGAGAGTTGAGGGTTGAGGGTGTAAAAACCATCCGTCATTCAACTCTCAATCGACCGGAGTGGCTCCACAATCATTTCAGTATCGTTTTGCTGGAGCTTTTGCTGGAGGTCAGTGAGAAGTCAATGGCTGGAATTGAACCGTAAAGCGGCTACAAACAGTTCAAAGTTACCAAGCCTTCAATTGGGAAAAGTCGATTTTGCGTTTCTGCACTGGTGTTCCGGATAAAGTCCGCCGAAGGTTTCGTGGAATGCCTGGCTGAAATGGCTTAAGCTCGAATAGCCCACTTCCTTGCGGGCCTCGGCCGACCGGTCATCGTCGAAACAACTCGCGACGAAACCGCCCCGCCAACCAGCCCGGTATCAAATCCTTATCTTCCCGGCTTGGCGGACGCTTGAAGCCATGGAGACCAGTTGGGGTGAACACCCCATAGCGAACACGCCGTTACCAGCCTATTCTCACGACATGAAACACAATAAATTCTCCCAAGACCAAAACCAAAAACCAGCCGGCGCATCACGGTCGGCAGCTATGGACTTAAACCAAAACGAAATTGATTTTGCGCCGTCACCGGACGAAGTGGCCAGAAGGGCCTACTTCAGTTATGTCAACCAAGGTTCGCCACAGGGGCACGCGGTGCAGCATTGGCTGGAGGCCGAGGCGCAATTGCTCGCGGAACGCAAACTCACCCGGGCCCACGGGTTGTCCAACCGGGCATAGAATAAATTTCCCAGGCAACCAACCCTGAAAGAACCAATTTATGAAAACATCCATCGCCAACCTCGCGGAAGCACCCAAAATGTATGAAACCGAAAATGACATCTCAAAAAAACGCCGGTCGGAACTGAACGCGCTCATGAACCAGCGGCTGGCGTCCGCCGTGGATCTACAGACGCAGATGAAGCAGGCGCATTGGAACGTGAAAGGCCCGAACTTCATCGGCCTGCACGAACTTTTTGACAAGGTGGACGAAGCCGTGGAGTCCTACGTGGACATGATTGCCGAACGCATCGTGCAACTGGGCGGCATCGCCGAGGGCACGGCGCGCGTGGCCGCGGCGCGCTCGCAGCTCGAAGAGTACCCGCTCACGATTGCGGATGGCCTTGCTCACGTCGAAGCCGTTGCCCGGGCCCTCTCCACCTTCGGTCAAGAAGCCCGCAACACGATCAATGAAGCGGACGAACTGGATGATGCCGACACGGCGGACCTGTTCACCGAAATCTCGCGGGGAATAGACAAGTGGCTGTGGTTTGTTGAAGCCCATTCCCAGGCAACGAAATAAAAAAACACAACTTCCATCACACAA
The DNA here is from genome assembly GCA_050011235.1 of Verrucomicrobiota bacterium. Taxonomy (GTDB): domain Bacteria; phylum Verrucomicrobiota; class Verrucomicrobiia; order Limisphaerales; family UBA11358; genus UBA11358. The sequence goes on from JBEKJN010000029.1 coordinate 15,531, forward strand.
ACCAAACCAGGAAAACAAGGAAACACATGAAAACCAAATTCACCCTGCTCGTCATCAGCAGTTCACTACTGCTGGCCGCGCCGGCATTGCTGGCGCAAAACACCAACACCAACACCAATTCCCTCCCTCTCAACCAAACCTTGAAATACCAAGTAGCGCTGGAAAATGACCGGTCTTTGGGTGAACGATCCCTCCTTCCGCCTGGTCTCAAGGAGAAGTTGAAGCTCACCGAAGAGCAGAGAACCGAGCTGAAGCCAATCGAGGACGACTTCGCCAACACGAGCCAGCAATACCAGACAGCCAATCAACCCCGTATTGATGCCGCTCAAGAGGCGATTCGCCAGGCGCGCGCATCGAAGGACACGGCACAAATTCAGGCAGCGCGCGAACAGTTGCAACGGGTCTGGGCAGGTCTCCAGCCGGACAGAGTGGCAGCCGTCAATCAAATCAAGCCTCTGCTGACGCCGGATCAACTCAAGGTTTTGGAGGATGCGAAGAACCAATGGCACGAAAATCATGCTGCTGAAGTGAATGATCCGTCTGCGAATTGAATCATAATCGCAACAAATCCGCAGTGAACCCTGTGGATACCCGCGAGAATACCCGCGAGAACAAGCGGATAATTTAAAATCATGCCATCCTTAAACACCAAACCAAACCAGGAAAATTAAAAATATGAACACAACCATCATCGCCCGAGACCTGACCAAACAAGCCCCGCACAGCCCGCGCGAACGCATCGCCGGATTCGCGATCGCCAGCCGGGCCGTTGACAAATGCCGCGCCAGCCTGGCGGGAACGCTGGGCGAATATCATTATGATTGTCCGCTGGATAACATGCTCTTCAATTTCAAGGGCATCACCGGCGAGCAATTCAAAGCCGCCGTTCAAGCCTCGAAAAATTATGAAGACGTCGGCACCTGGCTGCAGGCCAACGGCACGACGAAAACGCCGGC
>JBEKJN010000030.1:0-16349 GCA_050011235.1 Verrucomicrobiota bacterium
TTCGCCCTTTTTTGCCGGAGGGGTCAACCACAAAACACATGAAAAGGATTCGAGGACGATTTAAATCTCGCCCATCTCCCATCTGCCATCTTGCATCTCCGATGTTAGTGCGCCAGCCGCGTGATCATGGCGTAGATGATCAGGATGAGCAGGACCATGCCCAGGCCGAAGAAGAAGTAGCCGAAGGTCCGCGCGATGTTTTTCCAGCGCAACCATTCGTCCTTGACGCGGTGGTCGTCCAGCCGACCGGTCGCCACGAGCCGGTCATACCAGCGTTTGCGTTCGTGCAGCATCTCGTTCTTGGAAACCCGCCCTGAGAAGATGACGGTGTCCATGGGGAATTTCTCGATGCGGAAATGCGTGTTGAAAAAGTGGATGGAGAAGATGAAGCCGGCGGCCAGCAACGCCTCGTCCGAATGGATGATCAACGCGATGTTGAGGACCCAGCCCGGCAGGAACTTCGTGAAAAACGTCGGGAACCACATGAGCAGGCCCGAGGCGCCGATGATGGCGACGCCCCAGAACACGGCGAAGTAATCGAATTTTTCCCAATAGGTCCAGCGGTCGAACTCCGGCTTGGGGCCCTTGCCGAAAAACCATTTGTTGTGCGCGACGAAATCCCGCCAGTCCTGGAAGGTCGGCATCATGGAGTCGGGCCCGAACAACACCTGCCAGAGACGCGTGAAATGGAATTTGCCGTCCGCCCCGCGCACGGATTTGCGGCCTTTCCATGCCTTGCCGATGAGCGACGCCAGGTGCAGGCCGAAATACATGAACGTCACCACCGCGCCGAAGCGGTGCAGCGTGCGCGCGGTTTCCGGCCCGCCAATGACGGCAAAAATGGCGTGGGCCCAAGCCGTGTAATAGAACTTCAACGGCATGCCGGTGACGACGAGCAGCAGGAAGCTGGTCACCACCATGAAATGCAGGAGTCGTTCGAACGGCACAAACCGCGTGAACCATTCGCCGTCCGTCTGCGTCGCGATTTTTGCTTCGCGGAACTTTTTCGAGTCGTGCAGGTAAAGATACACGGCGCGGACGAGCCACATGAGGGTATGCAAGCCAAAGAAGGCGAACGTGCCGATCAACAGGCCGGTCATGCCCAGGAACACCGCGTGAAGCAGCGGATAATTTTTTTTGTCCATCGGGTTGGCGTGCGGTTTGTATTCGGTGAAGCCGATGGTTGCGCCGGGATGACATTGCTGGCAGGTGGCGAGGATGTTGGTTTTCGAAAGGTGTGAGCGCGGGTCGGACGGCGGGAGCACGTCGTGATGGCCGTGGCAATCGTAGCAGGCGGCAACGGCGGGCGCGGCGTTGGGTTTGCCGAGGGCCATGGCCTTGCCGTGGTAGGTGTCCCGGTAATGTTCCAACCGGTCGGCATGGCATTTGCCGCAACGGGCATCGCTGATGGCCTTGAAATTGTTGCCCTCGGGATTCTCGATGTCATGTGCCGTATGACAATCTGTGCAAACGGGTCCGCGCGAATCGCCCCTGGCCAGCAACTGCCCGTGAACGCTTTGGTTGTAGGTTTCCTCAATGCCGACATGACATTTGCCACAGGTTTTGGCGACGTTGGCGTGGTTGATGGGCGAATCGCGGTCCACGGAGCGTTTGATGTCGTGCGTGCCGTGGCAATCGTTGCAGGATGGCGCCACGATGAGTCCCATCTTGACCAGCGCCCGGCCGTGGATGCTGTCGAGGTATTGCGACGCCGCCTCCGGATGTTTCATCTGGTATTCCTGCGTCAGCTTGGGGTTGTTGTGACATCTGGCGCAGGTCTGCGGCAGGTTGAGCTTGAACACGGGCGACAACGGGTTTTTGACGGGCAGGATATCGTGCGAACCGTGGCAGTCCCAACAATTGGCGGCGCCGGAAGCGCCGAGCGCATGACTTACCCCGTGGATGCTTGCCGCGTAATCCTTTCCTTCCTTTTCATGACAACCGGTACAGTCCGGCGGCGGCAGTTTGGGGCCGTGGACGAGTTCCTTGACGCCGGTGTGGCAGTCCGTGCAATCGAGCATGGAATGGACGGACCGGGCGAAGCTGTTGGTGGGAAAGACGGCGAGCGGAACGGTTTTGCCCTCCACCTTCCGGCTGTTGGTGGGGTCGATATGGCAATCCAGGCAGTCCACGTTGGCCAGTTTCTCGACGGCGTTGGTGGCTGCCAAAGCTGACGATGCAGCCATCAGGCAGAACAGGACAAGGGTGCGGGCGAGGAACGCCGGCAGCCTAAAGCCCACCCGTGTGGCAATCTGAGCAGGAAAGGTCATAATCTCCGCCGGTATGTTTGAAAGGCTGGCCGCCCGGGGTCATTTGCTGCAATTCCGCGCCGCTGCCTTGCGCGAGAATGGTGTGGCAGGCGTTGCAGTCGTTGGCTTTGATGGTCCGTTTGCCGTCCTCGGTCTTGTGATTGCCATCGTGACAACGGAAACAGCCGGGCCAGATCATGTGGCCGAGGTTGTCCGGATAAACGCTCCAGTCGGCCTTCATTTTGGGGAAGAAATTGTCCCGGTAAATCTGCTGCACCACCGGGATCACTTCGTGGATGCGCGAATCATTGGGATATCGGTCCGCCAGCGCGGTGGCGATGCCGTCGCGCGCCTGGGTGTCGGTGGTGTATTTGCGGGTCAGGACATAGACCGCGTTGGTTTTGATCCAGGGCAGGGTGCGATCAATCTGGCCTAGTTCCATGGCCAAGTTGACGGCCTGGTCCGGCGGCACGAAACGATGCGACGGACGGTTATGGCAATCCATGCAGTCCATTTTGCGGATTTCAAACTGGGAGATGTCGTTGGTGAATTTCGGGGTATGAAAGACCGTGACGACGCCCTGCGAATCGGTGATGCGCACCCAGGGGATCTTCTGCCGGGTGGCATCCGTTGCGATGTATTCCACCTCGTTACCCACGACCATGTGCCAGTGAATGCCGCCGACCGGGCCGCGGGAAGGGTCGGCGCCACCGATCTTGATGGAAAGGCGGATGGAATACGGCGAGTTGGATGCGTCGCCCTGAAAATAATTGAACGTGCGGTCCAGGTTGCCGGAGAATGCTTGTGGCCAGTGACATTGCTCGCAGGTTTCCCGGGCGGGGCGCAGGTTCTCGATGGGCGTGGGGATGGGCCGCGGATATTTGTTGAACAGGACGGCATACACCTGATAGGATCCTGAAAGTTTTGAACGGACAAACCAATTGACTCCCGGACCGACGTGGCAGGCCACGCAGGCCACGCGGGCGTGCGGTCCGTGGTCGTGGGTCGTCAATTCCGGTTTCATGACACCGTGACAGGTTTCGCCGCAAAACACGACGGATTCCGAGAAATTAAAGGCGTTGTAACTGCCCACCGCCGAAAGCATGATGAAAAGCAGACTGCTGATGACGAAGGTGACAAGTATGCGCCGGTCGCGCGGTCGGGAAAGATCAATTTGCACCGCTGAAACCATGGAAGCGCTTCCCACGCGCTTGTGCCGCGTGCGCAGCACACCGATCAAAATCAAAATGAACCCGAAAACGAGAAACGCCGGCGTCACCATCCAGGTCAAAATACTGATGTAAGGATTGGAAAAGTGCGCGACGGCATCCAGCATTAACAGCAGGAAGAATGAGAACAGGCCGCCGATGACAACGACCAGCCCGGTCAAACTCATCCAATTCTGCAACAGGGATGGCCGGTGAGGCGGTTTCCCCATGGTTTCGGTGCTCATATTGGTCAAACTGCTATCGCCGGAATTTGCTCTGCTTCGCGTTTGTCAGTTTTCCCGCAGGCAGAAAACTCCACTCCCGGCTGCGCGGGCATTTTCCGCCCGGCACCGCCGGATCCATTTCCGCTCTTTTGGAAACCACCAACCCCGCCGCCGGGGCTGCTTACTTCTTGAACGTCCGCATGTACGCGACCAGTCCCTTGATGTCGTCGTCTGACAGGCCTTCGGCCGGCTTCATCAAGGTCTTGTCATCCTTGTCTTTCAATCCTTCTTTGATCGCCTTGAACGCGGCATCGTCCTTCAATTCTGCCTGGACTTTGGGATCGGTATAATCCTTCGCGCCAAGTTTCTGGCCCATCTTGGTATCACCTTTGCCATCGGCGCCATGGCACTTGGCGCAGCTGTTGTCGTAGGTGGTTTTCGCGTCTTCCGCGCGAGCGGACAGTGCGGCAACGGTCATTGCCGCGATGCCAAGAACGAGTAGTTTCTTCATAAGCTCATTTCTGTTTAGTTAACCAACCAACTCCAGTCATTACCCATCGTCGGGAACCCCGGAATTCTTGCGGAATTCCGTTCTTCATTCAAGCGCGTTCCAGCGAACTAATTTCGCCCGAATTTTCCGACGAACAGATGCTTGCACAGACATTCTCATTCCACCTCGCCGCCTTGACCTTTCCAATCTTGCTGAAGGCTTGTCATTTTTTGACATAGCGCACCATTCCAAAGAGCAAGCCGGTTCCCACTGCCGCCGGAGATGACGGGCGCGAAGTGACAGAAACCGGCTCCCGGAAGCGAAGGAAAGGCGCGCGGCGCGGCAGGCCGAACGACCGGATGCCAATGGGAACCTTTTCCGTCGAGCCTACGTTGTGGAACTGTTCGGCGGCACATGTTCGCTGGTTTGCAATCGCTCGGACAAAAACAGTTTCACCAGCACCGTCAGAATGATGAACGGCAGGCACATAATGACGGCGCTGATGAGCCAGCCTTCCTGTCCGGCAAACTCCATTTTGTAACTCATCACGCCGCGCAGGCTCTTGGAGAAAAACTGGCCGCCCATCACGACATTCCAGCGCATCGCCAGCACGCCGAGCAGGATCATCGCTCCGCTGCCGAAAATCATGCGCCGCCGGACCAGCTCCGGCACGCGCTGGCGCAGAAGTTGGAGCGATCCCAGCAGCAACAACGGCAGCAACGTGCCGATGGTAACCTGGCCGAGATTCAGCGTGTAAAAGAGTTTCTCGCGGATCATGGTCTGCAACACCGCGAACCCCTCCTCCGCCGCATAGCCGCGATGGAGCACGTCCAGCCCTTCAACGACGGCATCCACCACCAGCGCGTAAAAGAGAAACATCGCCATGGTGTCCAGACAGCGCATATCCACGGTATGGCGCCGAATCCAGGTCAGAACCATGTAGTTGAACACGCAAAGCGCGATGCCCGATACGATGGCTGACAGAATAAACATGATCGGCATCAACACGTTGCCCCACCAGGGATTGGCCTTGATTGAGCCGAAAATGAAACCGACATAGCCGTGCAACAAAAAAGCTGATGGAATTCCGACAATCGAAAGGATCCACTCCATCTTCATGTCCAGCCGCACACTTTGCTCCGACACGTCGGTCACACCCAGGGTCAACGCCCGATAGAGGATTCCCTGAAAGCCAGAGGTGACTTTTGACCATTTCACGAAGTCCTGACGGTAATCGAACCACAGCTCCAGCAGCAGGACCGCCATCAAATACCAGGCATAGACGAAGCCGAAAACCGCCATGGGCGAAGTCATGTGCGGTGTCATCATGATCTCGTAGCACCGCTCGGGATGCCCCAGATGACACAGCAGCGGCAAGGCGGCACAAAGCAAAAACGCCAGAGCCGTCAACATCGAGAGCCGATACACTGGTTCCAGCGCCTTGACATTGAACACGCGCACCAGCGAGGCCATGATGAAGGCGCCTGCCACCAGTCCGGTGATGTAGGGATAAATGACAATTAACGTGCTCCACAGCGGGTGAGGGATGGCTTCGTTGGGAAACACATAACCCTCAAACTGCGGCAGAGCCTCGACGACGATATTGGTCACATCGCCAGTCATATTATCTTACCTCCTTGTCCAAGCCGGCGTAGAGAACGCGGGGTTCGGTGCCCAGATGCGGCTTGAGCACCTGCACCCGGTTATTTTCGTAAAATTTCTGGAGCGGATCATCTGCCGGCAAATTTTTCAAATCGCCAAAAATGCGCGCCTCCGCCGGACAAATCTCGACGCAGGCCGGCTTCAGTCCGCGTGTGATGCGATGATAACAAAGCGTGCATTTTTCAGCGGTCTTCGTGACCGGGTTCAGGAACCGGGAGCCATAAGGGCAGGCCTGGATGCAAAAGGCGCAGCCGATGCAGTATTTCGGGTCAATCAGCACCGCGCCATCCGGCGCGCGAAATGTCGCGCCGACCGGACATGCCTGGACGCAAGGCGGATTCTCACACAGGTTGCACAGCTTCGGGACGAAGAACGCGTGCTCAATCTGATCCTTCGGCAAAGGCGGTTCGGGGAACCCGTGCATCCCGCCGTTGGGAGAATCCACCAGCGCCTCGCCCCGGGTTTGATCCGAGCCTGGTTTCGGCTTGGGGATGATGTAACGCTCTATCCAGGTGCGGAAGTAAGGCCCCTCCGGCACGCCGTTTTCCCGCTTGCACGCCTCCACGCAAAGCCCGCAGCCGATGCACTTGTTGTCATCAATGCACATGAGCCATTTATGTTTGGTCGGGTCGTAGCCCTTGGGCGCGCCGGAGGACACGAATACTTTTTGCACCACCGCTTTGGCCTTGCGCGCGACCGACAGGGTGAGCACACCCGCCAGAGCGCCGCCCAGTTTGGCGAGCGCGCTGCGCCGGCTGAGTTGAGTTTTCATGGGGTTTGGTTGGGTTGATGCGGCATATGGCACTCGGTGCACTTTCCGCTGTAATGGTCCTTGACGACGATTTGCTTGAACCACGCCGGGCGGCCCGGATTGGCTTCGTGGCAACGGAGGCAATGGCTGCCGGTTGCCTTGTCCGGCAGGATGTCCGGGTTGTCGCCATGCTCCCGGCTCACGCCGTGGCAGGCCTCACAAGAAAGCGTCTTGTGCGCATCCGCAGCAAGCTTGTGCAGGATGTCGGAGTGACATTCATCGCACGCCTTCTTGCCTGCAAATACGGGCGGCCGCGCCGCAATCTCCCCCAGTGCCGCTCCGCGATACCAGCCGTATTGACCAAAGGACGGCGGGGTAAGGAAAGCTCGTGCGACCAGATATGACCCGACGATGGCCAGCGTCAGCAAAACCAATCGCAGAATTTGCGGTGGCAATTTGAAGGGGCGCATAATGCCGGGCTTTGGTTTGGCTTTTCAGAGGGACGAGGACTGCCTTTTCAAATTGCCGATCCAGCAACCCCCCCCCGGCGACAAACCGTGCTACGTCTTCAAACTGCGGACGTAAGCAACCAACGAGTTGATCTCCTCGTCCGACAAAGTGTCGAAAGGTTTCATCAAGGTCTTGTCATCCTTGTCCTTCTTTCCCTCTTTGATCGTCTTAAAGGCCGCATCATCCTTCAACTCCGCCTGAACCTTGGCGTCCGTGAAATCCTTGACGCCCAGTTTCTGGCCTATTTTGGTCTGGCCTTTACCGTCCGCGCCGTGGCACTTGGCGCAGAGCGAATCCCAGTTTGCTTTGGCATCCGCAGCCGAGACGTTTAGCACGGCGGCGAAGCCAAATATGGTTGCAAGTACAAGTATCTTTTTCATCGTTGGTTTCTGTGTTTGTTGGTGGTTACCGGCGCCGTTTTTGCGCCTTTCAAACAGAAAGATTGCTGAAAGTCAGCAAAATGACTAACCGTGTTTTGGCTAAATCTTGACAATTTTTGGATTCATTTTCGTATTATTAAACATTATTACCTCAAATTAAGTGGGATTATGCACAAAGCAAACCGTAATAGTTGCAAGGCATTGAAGGCAGACAGTTAGGAGATTAACGGCGTGATTGGCGGGTCTTGACTGACTTCTTGCGGCTTTTCGGCAGCCGCGTATAAGCGCAACGAAGCAACGCTTCATCTGGGGAGAATGTGAATTTCAGAACTTCGTTGGTTATGGCTGATTTTTCTTTGGGCATGTCAGGCGGGTTAAAATCGCTGAAAATGGCAGAAAGTCAAATTGAGAATAGTGGCTTTATTTGACTTGGGGATTTTAGTGTGAAGTCAAATTTACTATTTGTTGGAATGTTGCTGGGCTGTCTGTTCTCTCTGGGCTGCTGCGTGACCGTCTTGGTAAAGATATATTGTGAAAAGAAGCAAGACGAATGTAAGGCTAACAATCGCCCAAGTTAGACAAATAAGGTGGCGGGTATGCCGGTCCAACTTTTCAGCCATTTCTGATTGCTCCTCTGCAATCTCTGTCTGAATCTGAGCCATCAAAGTTCTTTGTGGTTTATCACCAATCCCGCTGGCCTCAAATTGCCCCATCTTCTTAATTAAATCTTTGATTTTGTCTCGGCGATCTTGTTTCATGCCGTTTTGTAAATCAAACGCTTCCCCATGACCTTTTGCAAGCCTATATCAGTGCGTTCCCCGTCTGACATTTTGCGGCAGTTGTGGCGGTGGTCAAACTCTGCCAGATAAAGCGGCAAATGCTGCGCGCTGATATGGTGAAAAGTGCCCACCACGCCGCGTTTTAGAAGCGAAAAATACGACTCAACAGAAGCGGTCGTTATCACGTTTTCCCCTTCATGGCGGCTGAATTCCCCTGCATTATGTTTGACGGATTTATGGGTGAATTTCGGTTCAAGTCCCCGATATGCAAAATGCGCGTCCGTGTGGACTTCCGAACAGATTTGAACATTGTCATGGATGGCTTGCTTTAAATTCGCGCCATTCACTGTCGGCATGACCTTGCTGCGGACTGGCCCGCCACGTTGCACCATTGCCATTACAGGGATTTTTCCGCTCGCCATGCCGCCAGTTCCCTTGCCGCTGGTTACGCCACCCATGAATGTTTCATCCGCTTCAATTATGCCGGACAGCTTTTCAGTATAACCATTTTCTTTGAGCGCGTAGCGGATGCGATGCGACATAAAAAGCGCCGTGCGGTAGCTGCCAAGTTCCAAGTTGCGCTGCAATTGGAGCGAGCTAATCCCCTTCTTGGAACTGCAAATCAAATACCAAGCAATCAGCCATTTGCGGAGCGGGATTTTGCTGTCCTCGAATACCGTGCCGACGGTCACTGTAAACTGGCTTTTGCAATTGGAACAGAAGCGCAAACCGGCGCGGATTTTCTTTTCAGGGTTGGCCGTGCGTTCGGCAATCTTGGTTTGGTCATTGCACTTGCAATGCGGGCAGATAACGCCATTTTTCCAAAGGACGCCTTCAAGATGCTTGCGCGCCTTGTCATCCGTGCCGAAACGGTCAAAGAGTTGAATCAGGGTTATGTCTTTCTCGGCTGTCTTCGTTTTCATACCCTAAATCTGCCACAAACGAGAAAGTTTGTCAAGTGCATAATCCCAAAATTAAGTGATTCCTGATTTTATTGGCATTCGAATGTTTTGGGGTGTGCACCTCTGGTGGTGGAGGGGTATTGCGGGAATGGCAGGTCTGGCTTGACGTGACTACGTTTTTTCGAGCCGCTTGATGGTGTTTGTCGGCAGTCAGATTGGATTCATCGTTCTCGGCCTTTTGCCGAGAACCATGTGGAAAAGTTCCGCCGCAAGGACGGCTTGACGCCGTGTGCCCGGATTTCGCACCCAGCAAAAACCGGGATACAGGTCCCGCGCTTCTTTTCTTGAATTTTACCGCCTCCTTTGAGCCGCCGGTCGCGTGGCCGGCACGATAGGACTGCGCGCTGGTCCCGGCCAGTTTGCCGTTGCCCAGATTCTGGTATTCGGGGTGGATTGGGCGCTTATCCCAACGTCGTATCATCTTGCATCCCTCAGGGTTCCTTTGGCCTTTTTCTTGCTCTAACCGGGGCAACAATTACCGATATGAACGACATGGACATCATACATCTGACATCGGGGCTACTACAGTTCGGGGTGGCCTGGTACGCGCTACGCCTGGGCCGGCTTTGCAAGTCAACGCTCGTGGGGTGGTTGCTTTTTGGCGCGCTCTCACTTCTGGCGCTGCTGAGCTTGTTCCTCGCGGTAAAACCATTTGGCGGCGGCGCCCAGTGGGGAATCAAAGTGGACATCATTTACTCCCTGATTTCCCTGCTGCTGCTTGCGGCCATGATGTGCTTTTATTCCGGCCTCAAGAACCTTTTGCAGGAAGAGGGGGCGGCACGACGGGCGCTGGACAAATGGGAATTGCAAGTCAGGGAACAGTGGGTGGAATTGATCAAAACCAACGAAAAATTGCGCCAGACGGTCAACCGGCTTGAAACGGAAATTGCCGAACGGAAACAGGCGCAGGAACAAGGGGAGAAAAATTTACAGGCGCTGCTGGCCGCGTCGCGCCAAAACGAGCAGGCGTTGCCGCCAGCCGCAACCGGGCTGCAAACAGAAGCGGCCGAACGGAAACCCGCACCGACACCGGAACCGGCGGAAAAGAACGGCGAATCTCCGCTGACCGCCCCGCCCAAAAACGGCGAGGAATCGCGACCGGTGGTTGCCGGATTCGACACGGAAATTGTCGCGCAGAAACCGGCGCCGGAACCGGCGGAGAAGAACGGCGAACACCCGCTGACCGCGCCGCGCAAAAACCGGGAGGAATCCTGGCAAACCGCTCTCGTGCCCGACCGGAAAATTGCCGGACGGAAACCAAGCCGGACGAGGCGGAAAAACCCCGCCAAGACGCGCTGAGCACCCCGGGCACAAGATCAAAAGAGCCGCCCTGCTTCGATTCCGCAATTTGGAATTTGACCCCGCGAAACAGATTCGCTGAGCCGGACAGCGCGCCGAAGGTGAGGAATCGTTACGAAACCACGGCCTTTGCCGCCGGGTCTCGCAGCAAGGCGCTGAGTGGAATCACAAGGGAGCCGGGATTTCGTTTCCAGCAAAGACCGGGGAACAGGTCCCGCGCTTATTTGCTTTTCTTGAATTTTGCCGCTTCCTCCGAGCCGCCGGTGGCATTGCCGGCGCTGTAGGAATGCGCGCCGGTCCCGGCCAGCTTGCCGCCGTCCACTATCAGATATTCGGGCCGGATGGGACGTTTTTCAAACCAGCATTCCAGGATTTCACGGGTACCGGCGGCGTAACGCGCCTGCGCCGAGAGGCTGGAACCGGAAATGTGCGGCGTCATGCCGTGATGCGGCATCGTCCGCCACGGATGATCCTTCGGGGCCGGTTGCGGGAACCAGACGTCGCCGGCGTACCCGGCCAGTTGTCCGCTCTCCAGTGCCCGGGCAATTGCGTTGCGGTCGCAGATTTTGCCGCGCGCCGTATTCACCAGATAGGCGCCGCGCTTCATCTTGCTGATGAGCGCCTCGTTGAAGAGGTTTTCCGTTTCGGGATGCAACGGACAATTGATGGTCACAACATCGCAGACTTTCACGAGCGACTCGACATTCGGATGAAAAGTGAGATTCAGTTCCTTTTCGACTTCCGGCGGCAACCGGTGCCGGTCTGTGTAGTGCAGTTTTACATCAAAGGGTTTGAGCCGGCGCAGGACAGCGGTGCCGATACGCCCGGCGGCGACCGTTCCGACGGTCATGCCTTCCAGATCGTAAGAACGTTCAACACAGTCGGCGATGTTCCAGCCGCCTTTAACGACCCATTGGTAGGACGGAATGTAATTGCGGACCAGGGACAGGATCACCATCAGAACGTGCTCGGCGACACTGATGCTGTTGCAATAGGTGACCTCGGTAACGGTGATCTTGCGTTCCATCGCGGCCTGCAGGTCAACGTGGTCGGAGCCGATGCCCGCGGTGATAGCCAGTTTTAACTTGGGCGCCTTGGCGATGCGCGCCGCCGTCAGGTAGGCAGGCCAGAACGGCTGTGAAATGACAATTTCCGCGTCGGCCAGTTCCTTTTCAAAAACGGAACCCGGGCCGTCCTTGTCCGAGGTGACAACGAGCTTGTGCCCCTGGCTTTCAAGGTACTTGCGCAGGCCGAGTTCGCCGGAAACACAGCCCAGGAGTTCCCCGGGACGGAAATCAATTTGCTTCGGCGTCGGCAACGTCTGGCCGCCGGGATAACGCGTCAGTTTGGGAATATCGTCGCGGGCGTAGGATTTTGGATACCCCGTCTCGGGGTCGTCGTATAAAACACAGAGGACTTTCGACATGGCTTTAATTTGGTTGGTGTTCGGCGCAAAATGTGGAGAAAACCGCTGCATGTGTCCAGCTAATTCGACGTGTGTGTCCGACTAATTCGCTAAGTCAGTAAATGACTGGCAGTTAAACTTCCGCGGAACCTATGAAGGCAAACGCGTTCAATGTGAAGCCGGCTCAATTTCGACGTAATCAATGGGCGCTTTCTCGCCGCCGTCGGCGATGGTATCAATACGAATCTCGTCGTTCGGACGCAGCGCAATGCCGTGCACGGTGTGCCGCGTGGAGGTGTGTCCGTTCGGAAGGGACGGAACATTGCGGGAAGGCAACAGGTCATCCGCCAGCCATTGGTCAACCTTCTGTCCGGCCACGAAAAGTTTGTATTGCGATACACCGTTGGTCTGGTCGTAATATTGCACCGCCAGATCGAACCAGCCTGGTTTGCCGGTATAATTGAAACTCGCCGAGCCGTGACCATCGGCGCTGACAATGCGAATCGCCTTGCCGCCGGACGCAGTTTCCCACGGCTTCACGTCAAAGATTTCGTAACCGTCCAGTTTCATGGACTCCGCTTCAATGCGGTTCGGGTCATTGTTCACGCGATGGTACTGGTCGGGAATGCCGGACATTTTGAAAAACCACTGGCACACGGCGTCGCGCCATTCCATGGCATGGCCGACCTGATATTCCAGCAGCGCCAGCGTTTCGTTGTAACGTTGCTCGTCAACCTTGCCTTTGAGCGATTCCCATTGTTCAACAAATTTTTGCACCTGCTCCACGCCCTCGTAATGCGAATCGTAAACGTGCTGGATCAAGGTTTTGCCGGAGTGGAGAACGTAATCGTAAGGCAGGTGATGGAAAAACAGCACGAGTTCGTCCGGGCAGGTTTTCAACGACTCATACCTGTCCGAAACGGGCGGGTGATATTGCGCGGTGTAACCGGTGCCGGTCGCGACGGTGCGGTCCATGCCGATGCCGTGCGTGTCGCCGCGATGCCATTGTCCCCAGCCGTTGCCTTCCGACGATTTGATGCCCGGGCCGTAGTGAACTTCGATGATGTCCGTCAATCCGCCCACGCCAAGCGGGCCGGTGTAATTTTCGTAAGTGCGCCACGAATCCAATTGCATGTCGGAAATCGTCCTGACGACCTGTGGGTCGTGGCCAAAGGTCAGCTTCGTCCATTCCCTGGCGATTTGTTCGCTGCTCAAGTCCGGATTCCACGCGAGGCGGCCGAAACCGTAGAGGTTCGCCATGGCGAGCGGATGCCCGAGCCAGTTGGTGTCGAGGCCGACATTGGCCACCCCGGCAATTCCACCCGTCGGCTGGCCGAAAACCTTTCCGGCCACCAGCGCCTTGACCGGCGTGTTCGCGCCCCTGGCGTGCAGATCGAAATCGAGCGTTTCCTTCCACATCGGCACTTCGAAGCATAAATGCCGTTGCTGGCCAAGATATTCCTGGGTGATTTGCAGTTCAATCGCCATGGCCGTTTTCTCCAGGCCGCCGAACAGCGGCGAGGCCGGTTCGCGCACCTGAAAATCAATCGGGCCGTTTTTGATCTGGATGATGACGTTGTCGTCGAATTTGCCGTCGAGCTGGTGGAAATTGTCGTAAGCGGCCCTGGCGCGATCGAGCTTCAAGTTGCGCCAGTCGGCATGATGGTTGTAAACAAAACCGCGATAGAAAACGATGCCGCTGTGCGCCTTGAGCGGGCGGCCGACCACGTTCGCCGCGTCGGCGTGCGTGCGGCCATAGGCTGACGGGCCGAGTTCGCCTTCGGAATCCGCCTTCATGATGAACCCGCCGAAATCGGGAATCGCGGCGTAAATGGCATCCACCTTCTTGTTCCAGAAATCAATCACGCGCGGGTCGAGCGGGTCAAAGGTGTCGAGGCCGCCAATGCTTTTGGGACTGCCGAAGTTGATGCAGACAAACAATTTCACGCCCCAGGGCCGGAAGGCTTCCGCCACGCGGGCGAGTTCGGCGACATGCTCGCTGTCAATGGCATGCGGGTCCGCGTTGACGTTGTTGATGGAGCAGCCGTTGATGCCGAGCGAAGCCAGCAGGCGCGCGTAATCACGTGCGCGCTTTAGGTCTTTGACGACGTGCCCGTCTTCCCAAAAAATGGATCTTCCGGCGTAACCGCGCTCAATGGTGCCGTTGGGATTGTCCCATTGGTTGATGATGCGGACCGGCGCATAAGGATTTTCCATTTCATCGAGCATCGAAATCGGTTCCTGCAGCGACATTTTTCGCAACAGGGTGAACGTGCCGTAAAGCACGCCGTGCTCGTTCGGCGCGGTGATGATGAGAACTCTGTGTCCAGCGACCGAAACCGTTTTAAGATAAAACCCGTCCTCTTTTAAATCCGCCGGGGCATTGAAGGTGGGAACCGCCTTTTTAATTTCGTCGAATGTGCCGAGCAGGACGGCATTTTCATCCGGCAACGCCGTTTCAATTCGCAAGGTTCGGCCCAGCATTCCGCGCACGCCGCGAATCAGCTCGTTTTGGGCCGATTGGGCGACTTCGGTTCTGCCTAAAGTCACGACGACGGCGGGCAACGATTTGTCGTAATCTCTTTGGATTGAGGCATCGTCAATCTTTTCGTAGCGGAGCCAGGCGTCGTAACCGGTTTCCGCCCGGGATGAAACGGCAAAGGTTGAAATGGTAAGCAGCAGGACAAAAAGGCCGGGGGAGAAATGTGATATTTTCATCGCGATTCAGAATGGATTCACCACCAAAGGGTAGGAGAGCCTGCTTGCTCTGCAAGGTGAAAGCGCCGGAGAAAATGGTGCATTGCTTCCCCCGCCTCACTCCATCATTGCCCGAATTCAAGAAAGCATTTATGATGCTAATTTGAATCATACGCGAAAACCTGTCGCATGAGTGTCGAATTACATTTCAACGGCCGGCGAACCGACGTCACGCCGGGTTCGTCGCTATTCGATTACGCCGAATCGCTCGGCGTTCATGTGCCGACGTCCTGCCGCAAGCAGGGCAAATGCAAGGAGTGTGTCGTGGAGGTCGTCGAAGGCATGGAGTGTCTCTCCCCACCCGTGCCGGCGGAAAAACATTTACAGGGCCAGTTCCGGTTGTCCTGTTCCTGCAAAATCGTTGCCGACTCCGGCGTCGTCCGCTGTCACACGATGCGGCGCGGGGAGATGAAAATCGAACGCCACGCGTTTGAACTCCCGACGGGAAATAAAAAATGGCAACTGGACCCCGCCGTCACCCGCGATGGCGACCGGATCCTGCTCGACGGGGAGGAAATTGACCGCTCGACCGGGCCGATCCACGGGCTGGCGCTGGATTTGGGGACCACGACGGTCGTGCTCCGGCTCTTGAATCTGGAAACTGGCGAGGTGGTCGCCGATGCTTCGTTTGAAAATCCGCAGCGCTTTGGCGGCTCGGACGTGATGTCGCGCATCCATTATGACACGCACGACCACAGCAAATTGTTGCAGCGGACAGTCGCCGGCTATTTGAGCCACGCCATCGAGGAGTTCCCGGTTGACCCAAAGACGATTTATGAAATGGTGGTCGCGGGCAATTCCACCATGCGCGATATGTTCTTCCGCCTGAATGTTTATTCCATCGGCCAAAGCCCCTACCGCTCCATCACCGAACTGGAAATGGCGGAAGGCCGCCGGACGACGACCAGCGTGGCCGAACCGGCGAAAAAGTTGTTGCTGCCGCTTCATCCCCGGGCGCGCGCCTACGGCCTGCCGATCATCAGCGGTCACGTCGGCGCGGATGCCGCCGCCTGCATGCTGGCCGTGGATCTGGCAAATGAAGAGCGGTTGGTGGCCGTCATGGACATCGGCACGAACACGGAATTGATTCTGGGAAACAAAAACAAAATTTTCGCGGCCTCCTGTCCCGCCGGCCCGGCCTTTGAGGGCGGCAAGATTTCCTGCGGCATGCCGGGACTACCGGGCGCCGTTGAAAGGGTGAAGCTCAATGCGGACGGCTCGTTTTCTGTGCAAGTGATTGGCGACGGTCCTGCGGAAGGCATCTGCGGTTCCGGCCTGGTGGATTTGTTGAGCGAACTTCTGAAAAACCATCGCATCAATGCTCTGGGCCGGTTTGAGCACGGTGAAGACAAGATTGTCCTCGATGTGAACAGCAACTCGCCGATTTATTTTTCCGAAAGCGACATCAACGAACTGGCGCAGGCCAAGGGCGCCAACGTCGCGGGCCTGCACATCATCTTCGATCAATACGGAGTCCGGTTTGAAGACCTGGGCGTTTTTTATCTGGCCGGCGGTTTTGGCCGGCATCTGGACATCGAATCCTCGAAACGCATCGGCCTGATTCCGAGCATTGACGATTCAAAAATTTTGCAGGTCGGCAACGCCTCGATTGAAGGCGCCTGCATCGCCCTGTTGTCGCGCACGAAGCGCCTGGAGCTGGAAGAGATGGTCAA
>JBEKJN010000031.1:0-16261 GCA_050011235.1 Verrucomicrobiota bacterium
GAAGGCATGGCAACACTGTGATTCAGAAAAACGGTTTTATCAACTGATTTGAATTTCGGGTAGTGGTATAATCTGAACGCATTGACCGGTTCTGCAAGAGCTTGAAGTAGGACAGGTGTCCCACCTGTCTCTGTTCTCTCTGATTTCAGATGGCGGCGGGCAAGATGCCTGCGCTACGCCTTTGCCTGGGATTAAAACGTGAATAAAAGTTCACACGACCGTCACATGATTGTAACCTGCCGAGAGTATCTTGTCCGCGTCGCTCATGAAAAAGATTCTCATATTGACGGCGGGATTTGGAGACGGGCATAACGCCGCCGCCCGCAGTTTGCGCGACGCCGTCGAACAACTCGACGAAGACGCGCGCGTGGAGGTGCTCGATTTGTTCGCGGACAGTTACGGCGCGTTCAACACCCTGGCCTGCAAAACCTACCTCGGCGTGGTACAATATGCCCCGAGCCTCTGGGGCGGCATTTACGCGTTGCTCGACAAATCGCCGCTCGTCGAAAAACAACTCGGCAATTTCACCCGGTTGCAAAAGACGTTGGAAAGAATCCTCGGTGAAGCCCAGCCCGATTGCGTCGTTTCCACGTACCCGGTCTATGCCCACGTCATCCAGAAAATTTTTCGCGGCCATCACGAGCGGCCGTTCCGCCTGATTACCGTCGTCACCGATTCCATCACCGTCAACTCCGCGTGGTTCCGCGCGGCCAGCGATTATCTTTGCGTGGCGAACGATGCCACGGCCGGGGTGTTGCGCAAAGGCGGCGTGCCGTCGGAAAAAATCAAAGTGTTCGGGTTTCCCGTCAACCTCGCCTTCACGCAACCGCCTCTCAAAAAACTTCCCCTGCCCGTCGGCAACGAACCGCGCCGTGTCCTTTACATCATCAACACCGGCAAGAAAAAGGCCGGCAAGGCGATTGGCCGGTTGCTCGAACTGGACAACGTCCATCTCACCGTCACCGTCGGGCGCGACCCGGAATTGCGCGCCAAGCTCATCGAACGCACGCGCGACCACGCCGACCGCGTCCACGTTCTCGGCTGGACGAACCAGATGCCGGAATTGATGATGACGCACCACCTCGTCATCAGCAAAGCCGGCGGTGCGACCGTGCAGGAAGCCATCGCCGCACAATGCCCGATGATTGTCAACCAGGTCATCCCCGGCCAGGAGGAAGGCAACGCCGAGTTGATCGAAAAATTCAAGCTGGGTGCCGTCATCGAGAAAAACCGGGAGGTCGCCGAGGGCGTGCAAAAAGCCTTTGCCAAACGCGCCGCGCTGTGGAGCGAATGGCGCGAAAATCTCAACCGCATCAGCCGCCCCGATGCCGCGTTGCGCATCGCCGAACTGGTTCTCGGCGAATCCGAGCCGGGCGATTCCAGCCGCAAACGCATCAAGCTGTTCGAGGCGACGCCCGACCGCGTCATGCGCGCCGCGCCACAGACCAACGGCGACCAGCCACAGATGTTGCTCTGCGATTTCCACATCCATTCGAATTATTCCGACGGCAAATTGAGCGTGCCGGAAATCATTGATTTCTACGGTGAACACGGCTTCGATTGCATCTGCATTACCGACCATCTGGCCGATCCCAGCCGCTTGCTCGGCAGGCTCGCCGAACTCGCCAATTGCACGCTCGGCCAGGACCAGGTTGAAGAGTATTTTGCCGTGATTGAGCGTGAACGCCGCCGTGCGTGGCGCCGATACAAAATGCTCGTGTTGACCGGCATCGAGTTCAACAAGGACGGTTACACGAAGAAAACCTCCGCGCACCTGCTCGGCGTTGACCTCAAAAAGCCGATTGATCCCGCGCTCGACATTCCGAAAATCATCGGGAAAATCCACGAACAGGGCGGCCTCGCCATCGCGTCGCACCCCCACATCATGAAAAGCGAATGGGGCAAGAACACGCTCTACCTCTGGGAAAATCAGGACATTTTTGCACCGCTGCTCGACGCCTGGGAAATTGCGAATCGCGACAACATTTTCAACGACATCGGCCTCAAACGCCTGCCATTCATCGCCAACAGCGACTTCCACAAACCCAAACACATTTACTCGTGGAAGACGCTCATCCACTGCGAAAAGGACCCGGAAGCCATCAAGGACTGCATCCGTCGCAATGAGCACATCGCCATTACGCTCTACCGGGATTTTGGCGGCGTCCCGCAAGCCCGGCGGCGTCACAACTTCGCCTCATTCGCCGAACCCGTGCATTACTGGCAGGAGCACCTTCCACTCCGCGTGGTCAACTCGTAAAATGGTTGGAAGTTCAGCCTCGCGCGTCCGACGGCCCGCCTGCACTGCTTCAAACGCCTGCCGACAAGGGAGCGCTCGCCGACCGTTCCAAGGCCACCGAACTTGAACCTCAAAACGCTCTGGCTTGGGAGAATCTGGGGTATGTCCAGAACGACCTGTTGCAATTCCAGCCGGCGTTGGAGAGTTTTCGCAAATCACTCCAACTTGATCCTTTGCTGGATTATCCCCGCTTCCGCATCTGGCTGCTCCGCGCCCGGCTCGGTGAACAGGCAGACGCCACCCGGGAACTGGCCGAACACGTGAAATCCCTTCAAGGCGCACAGGCGACTGACTGGACCGCCCGGATTGGACAGTTCCTTGCCGACACAATGACCGAAGAAGATTTTCTGAATGTTGCCAAAACTTCCGCCCGGAACCCGAAAGGGCAGGCCGTTCAGTTTTGTCAGGCCAATTATTATGCGGGCATGAAACATCTCCTCGCCGGCGACAAAGAAGGCGCGACGGCCCTTTTCAAAAAATGCCTTGGCGCCGGAGAAAAGGGCTGCATGGAATTCAGCAGCGCCACCGTGGAACTGAACGCCCTGAAAAAGTAGCATTCGCCTGAAACGTTTCCGAAGTCGCCGTCCTCAATCATTCGCGCCGCGAACGGGCGCCGTCAATGGCTTGCCATTGTCCGCCGGGCCGAGTTTTAACAGGAACGGCACGGTCACTTTTGCCCATTCTTCCGGCACCGGATAACCCGATGCCGAACTGCCGAAGGAACTGCGCAGCATGTCGGCGTTGATGATGCCAGGATTGAACGGGACTGCGGCCAGACCCGGCGGCAATTCCTGCGCCAGCGCCCGGGTCAATCCTTCAATCGCCCACTTCGTCGCGCAATACGGCGCGACTTCCGCATCGGTCGTCCGGCCCCACCCGGAACTGAAATTCACGATGACACCGCTTTTGCGCTGGACCATTTCCGGCACGAAATGCCGGATGACATTTGCCACGCCCTTGATGTTGACGTCCATGACCCGCGAAAATTCCTCCGCGCCGACCTCCCAGAGCGGCGCATTGCGGTTGATGAGCGCAGCGTTGTTCAGCAATAAATCCGGTGCGCCGTGAGATGCCAAAACCCGTTTCGCCCAGGCCGCGACCTGTTCATCCACCGCCACGTCCACGATTTCAAAATCATGTGGTGCGCCAAATTGCCTTTGCAATTGCATGATTTCGGGCTGCGAACGTCCACAGCCAACCACGACATGGCCAAGCCGGATGAATTCCTCCGCCATCGCTCGACCGAGTCCGCGCGTTACGCCGGTGATTAAAATGGTTTTGCCGTTGGGCATGATTTGATTCTGGATTTCAACCCGGCGCGGCTCAAGGTAATCTTCGTCCGTGCAAATCATCACCCTGACCACCGATTTCGATATGAAGGACTGGTTCGTTGCCACGATGAAGGGCGTCATCCTCGGCATCGCGCCGCGCGCGGCCATCGTGGACATCACGCACGAAATCCCAACAGGCGATATCCGCGCCGGTCATCCCGGCGGAAATGGCAATGCGGGTAACGACGATTAACCCGTCCACCTTCTATTGACAAAGCTGCATCATCTGAACAGCATCGTCCCCGTTTCTGGTCCGGCGATGTTTGCCGGAGGAATATATGCAGACACAAACTGACAATCATCGCTGGATGCTGCGGCCTGACGTGGTTTCCACCGTGCTGAATGACGGTGCGGTGATTCTGGATCTGCGCTCGAAATTTTTCTTCTCCGCCAACCCGACGGGCTGGGCCATCGCGCAGATGTTCGAGACCGGCGCCACGCGGGCCGAAATCCACACGGCCAGCCGGCAATGGGGGGCCAATGGCGCCGACACGCAGGCCATTGACAGTGTCATTGACCAAATGATCTCCGAGGGGCTGGTCGAACCCGCAAATGCGCCGGCGTCCGCGGTTGCCGGTGTTGCCGTGACTGCGTGGACTCCACCCGTTTTGACCAAGCACCGCGAACCGCTCCAGCGAATCATGGTCAGCGCGTTCGACCCCGGCTTGCCGCTCGCCGAATGATTTCCGCCACCGCCGCGCCCGCGCGATTCGAGGCCGCCTACTCCTGCGGTCCGGTCCGGCTGGTTCTGACGTTTGATGATCCTTCCTTGCGTGACGCATTGCATGGCTTGTTGAGCCAGTACGACGCTCCATGGCCCGCGCCTGCGTCATGCGTTCTTGTCACGGTTGAAAGCGGAACAGCACCGTCCAACACATATGAACCCGCCGGCACTTACCTGCGCTCGCACCACCTGAGCGTGGATTGGAATGGCTCGCGTCTTCTTTCACTCGGTAACATCGGTGTCTGGATGGAATTTGATCCGGCGGCAAACCGCGCCCGCATTGCGGTTCCCGTCCACTCCGACACGCCGGCACTGGTGGAGGAAATCGAGCAGCAATTCGTGCTGTTGCTGGCCCGGTCATGGGCGCAGGCAGGCTGGACGCCGTTGCACGCCGGTTCCCTTGTGCCTCCCGGCAAAACCCGCTGTGTGCTCCTGTGCGCGCCGTCGGGAGCCGGCAAGACGACGTTCATTGCCGCCCTGCTCCGTCGCGGCTGGCACACACTGGGCGACGACAAAACGCTTTTGCAGATGGAAGGCAAGGAGGTGGTTGCCCGGGCGCTGGCCCGCCGGTTTCATTTGCATCCGACTTCAGCACGCTGGTTCCCGGAAGTCGGAGACCTTGGCGCGTGGCCCTGCTACTCGCGCTGGACCGACAAACGCGTTGTGCGAATTGAAAAAGTCTGGCCCGGCCGTCTGCTCGACCGCGCCGTTCCCGCCGCCGTGGTGCAACTGGAACGGAGTGAAAACGGCCCCGCGTTGTTCATTGAGCCTCTGGATTCGATCAACACGTTGAACACGTTATTGCGGCAGGTGGCGATTCCCAGTGACGCCGGGCACGCCCGTCCGCTCGTCGCATGCATCGCCGCCACCGCCGCCTGCCTGCGGGGTGCACTCATAAAAATCGGCCAGGATGCCTTTGCTGATTCTTCAACGGCGGAGCGTCTCGATGCGGCGTTGCGGAGGCTGCTGCCATGACAACCGCGCCCGCAACCAGTGTGGTCATCCCCGTGTTTGACGGCGAGGAAACACTGGGCGATTTGTTGGCCGCGCTGAAAACCCAGGCCGGCGTGCCGGGCCCGTTTGAAATCATTGTGGTGGACAATGGCTCGACGGATCGCACCGCCGAAATCACCCGCGCGCACGGGGCGCTCTTGTTGCACCAGCCGGTCCGGGGCCCGTCCGCCGCGCGCAACCTCGGCCTCGCCCGCGCACAGGCCGACATCGTCCTGTTCACCGACGCCGACACCGTCCCGTCACGCCGCTGGCTTGCCTCTTTGCTGGCTGCCTTTGCCGACCCGGAAGTCGTCCTCGCCACCGGCCCCATTTATGGATGGCAACCGGCCACGGGCGCCGAACGTTTCGCCAGCACGCACAAAGGATTCACCCGTGAGCGGTCCGCCGAACATCCGCTTCATCCTTTTGCGCATGGAATGAACGTCGCCGTCCGGCGCAAGGCGGCGCTCGAAATCGGCGGCTGGGACGAGACGATGAGCAGCGGCGAAGACGTGGATTTCTCCATCCGCCTGCGCAAACAGTTTGGAGCGCCCATCCGCTTTGTTGACCAGGCCGTGCTGTTCCACAAGCATCGCCGCACGGATGAAGCCCTTTGGAAACAGGCGCGCTGGCATGGCGCGGGCCATGCGCTGGTCCATCAGCGCCACTCTGATTTGCTGCCCTGGGGAGGATGGCAGTTGGTGATTGCGTTGACCATGATTGGCGTGCTGCACGCCGTGGCTCCGCTGGTTGTCCTTGGCCGCTGCGCGCGTATGTGCAGCGAGGAACGGGCCGAATTCGAACGCTATCACCGCCGGTGGTTGCGGCATTTCTGGTCCGGATTTATGGAGCAATGGAGGAAACCAACCGCATGAATCCGCGCTTTTCCGTCGTCATCCCGGCATTCAACGCCGAGTCCACGGTCACCGAGACTGTCCGTGCGGCCGTCACCCAACCGCTGCCGCGCGACGCCTTCGAGTGCATCGTGGTGGACGACGGCTCGCGCGACCGCACGGCGGAAATCGCGGAACACGCCGGAGCCGTCGTGGTCCGTTTGCCGGGCAACCGCGGCCGGTCCGCTGCGCGCAATGCGGGGATCGAATGCGCCCGCGGCGGGTGGATTGCTTTTACCGACGCGGACTGCGTTCCTTCGCGCCGATGGCTGCCGGCTTTGCTGGCCGCCGCCGAAACCGCCGGCCGTTCAACCCTCGCGCTGGCCGGCAAAACCGTTGGCCTGGATTCCAAAACGCCCGCCGCCCGTTTCATGGACCTCATCGGTGCGCTCGACGCGGAAATATATTTGCGGCACGAAGCGATGGCTTGGGCGCCGACCTGCAACCTTGCCTGTCGGCGCGAGGACCTATTGGCCGTCGGCGGATTCGATCCGAAATTCAAGGACTATGAAACCGCCGATTTGTGCCTGCGCCTCGGCCAGCGGTTTCGCGGACGAATTCGCTACGTCCCTACAGCCTTGGTAATGCACCGCCACCGTTCGACCTGGCGGGCACTTTGGAAACAACAAGCGGGTTATGGCCAAGGCTACGCGCACTTTCTGCTGCGGCATGCCGACCGCTGGCCGTGGTCGCCCGGCCGCGAGGCCGGTGCCTGGCTGCGCCTGCTTCCCCTCACCGCACAGGCCGCGGTCGCCCGCGGAGAACAGGGTCTGGTCCACCGCGGTTTGTTGCTGAAGCACCTCGCCCAACGCATCGGTTTTGTTTCAACGTTTTACTCGCTTCAGGAACGCCGCCGCATCAACGGCGGGGAGGCGCGCGCATGAAAATGCCTCCACCACTGAAAATGTCCGGCAACGGCCTGCCGTTGTGGCTCGCCGTCGGCCATTTCATCCTGCGCGCCCCGGCGCGACTGGCGCGGACAGAATTGCCCGTGTTTCTCGCGCGCATCGCCGCTCAACCGCGCAACGGTTCAAACTTTCCACGCATTGACCGCCTCACACGCCGTTGGCTCCGCCTGCCGCTCATGCGTGCGCGCGACACCTGTTATCTGCGCTCACTGGTGCTGTTCCGGTTCGTGGATTCCAACGGCGGCGATCTCTGCCTGCACTTCGGGGTGGACGAACCGCGTGACGCCGGTGAACGATTGCACGGACATGCCTGGGTCAGTCTTAACGGGCAGGCACTCAACCCGCCCGGCACGCTGGGGGAAGGAAGGCTCAAGGAAATCTACCGGTTCTCCACGCTCACCGGCGGTTCTTCAACATCTGGCGCAACGTTCGCCTCCGCCATGTTGCGCCGCGGCGACCTGCTCCCTGCAACCGCACCACCGTTGCCGGTGTCATAAGCAGCCGGACGATTCGACGCGGCCAGCACAACCCCAGCCGCGCCAGCAAATGCGCGCAGGCCGGTTCGTTCAAGGAACGCGCCGTCAAATCCAATGCGGTTGCCAGAGACAGGCCGGCGCTGGTTTTTGCCGCGCACGCCCGCAGCGATTCCTCATCAATCGGCCCGGCCCGGCCCCGCACCACTTGCGCGATGTCGCACAGATGCTGCACTTTTTCAAAACCATGACTGGCCGCGCCATGCACTGCCGCAATAATCAACAAGCCCGCCGGCGCGGCGCGGAGCCGTCCGTCAGGCCCGCGTTCCAAAGGCAAATCCTCCAGCGGCACGGACACGCCGCGCCGGACGGTGGGGGAATTCACCAGATTGTCATGCACTTCGACCATCGCTCCGGGCATCGCCGGATGTTCCCACGAGCGTTCCGCGTAACCATCAGCGTGCTTCATCGGTTTCTCCGGCAATTCGCGGTATTCCAGCCGCGCCATCGTCGCGCCCACCCGTTTCCAGTCACTCGCGCGAACCAGCAAATCAATGTCGCCAAACAGCCGCAACGCGGGCTGTGCATAAAGGCGGGATGCAAAATCCACTCCTTTGAGCACGATGACATCCGCGCCCGCCCCGGCCAGCTCGCCCGCCAGCCGCCGCGCCTCCGCGCCGAGGAACATGGCCATTGCCGAACGCTGCGCCAGACGTTCTTTCACCGCTCCAACGGCCTGCAACGCGTCGGAAACAGTCCTCCGGTCGGCAAGCAATTGTGCCGGCTCATGGCGCAGAAGACGTTCCACCTCCCGCCGCACAACGGGCAAAACCCCGTGCCGGTTCGCCAGCAGACAGAGCGACGCGACGCCCCGGGCATCCAGCCGGTGTCCGGGCAACGGGCTTTGCGGCCCCTCGGGATCGGCCAGGACCAGCAGCCATTCCTCCTCAGGTTTCATAAAAGTTCTCCAGGACGGGGATGAACGGGAGGCCGCGTTTCCGAATTTCAGTGCCCACGACTAATCTCGCGGATGGAATCGCGATTCGCGCGCGAGCTGCTCCCACAATTTTCTCTCCGCATCCGAAACCTTGGCCGGCGCGGCGATTTGCGTGACCACCATCAAGTCGCCGCGAGGACCGCCGCGGGTCGGCAGGCCGCGTCCGCGCACGCGGAGTTTTTGTCCGCTTTGAGTTCCCGCGGGAATTTTGATGTTCACCCGCCCGTCGAGCGTCGGCACGGAAATTTCCGCGCCGAGGACAGCTTCCCACGGTGCAAGTTCCGCTTCGTAAATCAAATTGTGGTCTACGACCTCGAAATCAGGATGTTTTGCCAGCCGCACGCGCAAATACAAATCGCCGGCCTCACCGCCGCTGCTGCCGGCTTCACCGCGTCCGGCCACGCGTAATTTCTGGCCTTCGGTCACGCCGGGCGGAATCCTGACCTGATACGTTTCGGTCTTTACCGAGCGGCCCGCGGGACGGCGCACGTTGACCGACCGCACCGAACCGCGCATTGCTTCCTCGAGCGTGACCATGATGTCGCCTTCGATGTCGCGTCCGCGCTCGGCAAATTCCTCTTCTTCGGCGAACCTGCCGCGCGGACCGAAGCCCGCGCCACCGCGCATCCGCGATCCAAAAAGCTGCTCAAAGAAATCACTAAAGCCCGTGCCGCCAAAATGGGTCTCAAATTCTTCACCACCGGCACCGCGTCCGCGAAAAGTCTGGCCGCCTGAAAAACCCTCCCATCCGGGCGGCGGACGGAAGTCCGCGCCGGATTTCCAGTTGGCGCCCAACTCGTCGTATTTTTTCCGCTTGGCCGGGTCGCTTAAAACCTCGTAAGCCTCGTTGATTTCCTTGAATTTCTCCTCGGCGCGCTTTTTGTCCTTGGCGACGTCGGGATGATATTGCCGCGCGAGTTTGCGGAAGGATTTTTTCAGTTCATCGGCGCTCGCCGTGCGCGGCACGCCGAGGATTTCGTAGTAATCTTTGTATTGAACGGGCATAAGCATCGCCGCCGGTCACGGCAGCGCTGCACAAGCATGTGCCCGCGCGGGAATTTTGTCAAAATTCTGATTGTGACCTGCAGGAGCCGGCGTGAGAGGTCCCCGGCACTTCCCGATTTTGAAAGTGAGCCGGGTTACCCCGGTCCCGCCAACTATCCACGCTATTTTCCTTTTGCCGTGTTGTCCACGCTCAGATAGCGCGTGCCGGCAAGCCCGCCTTCGCGCCGCCAGATCTTGAGAAGAATCTGGTTGCCCCTGGCCTGCTTGCAAAGTTCGACCGCCTTGTCCGTGTTGCTGACCGAATGGCGGTTGATTTCCACGATGACGTTGCCTCTTTGCAGGCCGGCGTCGGTGGAATTTGAATCCGCGTCAACATCCGTGACCACCACACCCTGGATGTTATCAGGGAGTTGCAATTGCTGACGGACTTCCTGATCCAGATCTGCAACCGTCACGCCGTCGAGCGCACCCGTCTTTGAATTGGCCTGGCTCGAACCACTTTGTTCGTTGGGACTCTGTTCGCCGTCACCGGGCAATTCGGCGAGCTTGATGTTGATAATTTTGGCGGCCCCGTTGCGAATCAGTTTCATCGTCGCCTGAGAGCCGGGCGGACATTCGGAAACCGCCAATTGCAGACTGTGGCGGTCGGCAACGTCCTTGCCGTTAAAGGCAACAATGACGTCATCGGGCTTGATGCCGGATTTGGCAACGGGCGTGCCCGGCAACACGTCGTTCACCAGGACGCCGTTTTGGATGGCGAGATTCAATCCCTGCGCCAGGTCCGGCGTGATATCCTGCATCGTGATGCCCACCAAGTAGCCCCGCGAAATCCTGCCGCTGGCGATGAGGCGCTCCATGGAGTGCCGCGCCAAATTGACCGGCACGGCAAAACCTATGCCCTGATTGCCGCCGTTCTCATTTGGAATAATGGCAGTGTTGATACCGACGAGCCGGCCTTCGGCATCCACCAGCGCGCCGCCGGAATTGCCAGGGTTGATGGCCGCGTCGGTCTGAATAAAATCCTGGTACTGGTTGAAGCCCCGAAGGCCGCTGCGCCCCAGCGCGCTGACAATGCCCCTCGTCACGGTCTGGCCTACGCCGAACGGATCCCCGATGGCGAGCACAACGTCACCGACTTCCAATTGGTCGCTGTCGCCCAGCGTGATGGCGGGCAGATCTTTCGCGTCAATCTTCAACACGGCCACGTCCGTCGGCGGGTCGGTGCCGACGACCTTGGCGGTGAATTTTTTGCTGTCGCTGTCGCCGACGGCGACCTTGATTTCTTCCGCGCCGTCCACGACATGGTTGGCCGTCAAAATGTAACCACCCGGTGAAATGATGACCCCGGAGCCGAGGCTTTGTTGTCTCCGTGTGATTTCACGGTTGTCATCGGGTCCGAACTGGCCGCCGAAAAATTGCCGGAACACCGGGTCGTTAAAAAACGGATTCCGAAACGGACGCATGTGAATAATGTGCGTCGAATAAATATTCACCACGCTGGGCGCGGCTTTTTTAACGACGGGCGCGAAACTGGTGCCGAGTTGAGGGCTGCGTTCAAGTGTCGTGGTGTCAACTTTGATGGCCGGGCCGGCATCCTTGCCCCAGGAAGTCAGGTGAAAAACGGCGATGATTGCCAGTGCAGCCGCCAGCACTGAAAAAAACCCCGCCAGCGATCTCGAAATCAATTTCACAACTCTCCAAAAGTTGACACCGCGACGGCGCAAACGTTCAAAGAGCGGACGGCTGCGGGGATTATTGTTGCTGCGTTTTCTTCAAGTCCTCCGCCTTGATGACTTCGATCTTCGCGCCCTTCTTCAGTTCTTCGGCGGAGGGCACTTTGATGATGTCGCTGGTGAGCGGCTGATTGCTGGAAGTTGCCGGCGGGGGCGGAGGCGGGTTTTGCGTGGAGAGCAGTTCAACGTCAAAAATCAAAACGGCATTGGGCGGGATGCCGGGCGGGCCCTGTTCGCCGTAGGCCAGCTCCGGCGGCAGGAACAACTGCCACCGGGAGCCGACTTTCATTTTCAAGAGCGCTTCCGTCCAGCCGGGGATGACGCCGTTGACGGGAAATCGCGCGGGCTGGCCGCGCTTGAAGGAACTGTCGAATTCCGTGCCATCCAACAAAGTGCCGCGATAGTTCACTGTCACGATGTCGGTGGACACGGGCATGGCGCCGGTGCCGTTGGTGATGACTTTGTATTGCAGGCCGTCCGGCAACGTGACGACGCCGGAGTTGTTTTTGTTTGTGGCCATAAAGGCGTCGCCCTCGGCCTTGTTCTTGGCGGCGAGTTCCTCGTGCAGTTTTCGCTGCTTGGCGGCAAATTCTTTTTGAAAGTCCCTGAGCGTTTCCTGCGCCTGGTCCGGCGTGAGCAGCGTCGTGTTGCTGGAAAGCATGTCTTTGATGCCGCGCACGGTCAGGTCGGCGTCAACCTCGACCCCTTGGTGCTGCAAGTTGTGGCCCATTGACATGCCGATGGCGTAGCTCACCCGCGCCTTTTCGTTACTCAACACATTGGTGCTGCTGGCGGCGGTGTTTGTGGTGTCGCTGGCGGCGATCGGCGCGGAGGGCGTTTGCTGTTTACAACCGCTCAAAAGCGCGGCGGTGCCCAGACAAATAATCACGGTACAAACGGTGGTTCTCATAGTTTAATTTTGCGAAGGAGGATTTTCATCCAATCAAATCTAAAAAGCAATCCAGTTTTGCAGGGGTACAATTCAGCATCGTTCTTGAAGCTGGCGGCTGGAAGCCGCTGCAACCCGCAGCCAAGTTGGCTGCGCCACGTAGTGCAGGCTTCCCAGCCTGCAAATGCTGGCATCTTCCAGATGCCGACCGCCCATACGAAACAAGCAGGTTTGAGAACACTGAAAAGTTGCGCCCTTTTAAAGCCGGAAACCCGGCTTTGGCGCGCTCAAAATGGTTTCGCCGCTGAACGATTTCCATTATGATAGGTCGAAGTTGTGCAAATCATCATGCGCCATTTGAAATTAAAAAACATTGGTTTTATCGCCCTGGCGGCGGTGTTCTGCTTCCTCATCGCCGCCGGCTGCGTTACCACCCGGAAAACTCCGCCGCCGCCACCACCCACCGCGCAGGCGCCGGCCCGGTTGAAGCCCGGCCCGAACGACGGCCAAATCGCCTATTGGACGGCGCGGTATTTGGAGGATTATCATTACTCGCAGCAGCTGCTGGACACGGAGATGTCCAGGAAATTTTTCGATGACTACCTGGAAACCCTCGACCCGCGCCGTGAAAATTTCCTGCAATCGGACCTCGCCGAATTCGCGTATTACCGGACCAACCTCGATGCGCTCACGCTTGGCCGCCACGAGACCGCGAACTTGACGCCCGCTTTCGTCATTTTCCAGCGATTCGTCGAGCGCTTCGAACAGCACGTCGCTTGCGTGGATGAGCTGCTTCAGCAGGACAAATTCAAATTCAACACCGACGAACACATCCTGCTCGACCGCAGCCACGCGCCTTATCCCAAGGATCTCAACGAGGCCCGGCAGC
The DNA here is from genome assembly GCA_050011235.1 of Verrucomicrobiota bacterium. Classification (GTDB taxonomy): domain Bacteria; phylum Verrucomicrobiota; class Verrucomicrobiia; order Limisphaerales; family UBA11358; genus UBA11358. The sequence goes on from JBEKJN010000031.1 coordinate 13,135, forward strand.
TCTGGCGGCAGCACCTGCGCTACGAGTACTTGCTGGAAAAAATCAGCCGCGAAATTTCGCCGACCAATGACAGCGTGAATATGAACCTGCCGAAATCCGCCACCGACGAAATCACCGACTCGCTCGCGAAGCATTACCGCCGGAATTTGCAAATGGTCACAAACTGGGACAGCGACAACATCCTGCAAGCCTACCTCAACGCCCTCGCGCACGCCTACGACCCGCACTCGGATTACATGAACAACGAGCACGCGCAGGATTTTTCCATCAACATGAGCCTCTCGCTTTTCGGCATCGGAGCCAAACTCAGCGAAGACGACGGTTATTGCACCATTGACTCGCTCGTTCGCGGTGGTCCGGCGGATAAGGGCAAACAACTCAAGGAAAAAGACCGCATCATCGCCGTCGCCCAGAGCAATCAGCCGCCCGTGAACGTTGTGGACATGGAACTCCCCAAGGTCGTGCAGCTCATTCGCGGTCCCAAAGGCACCGAAGTCCGGCTCACCATCAGCCCGGCGGATGACCGCGCCGCGCGCCGGGTCCTGACTTTGGTGCGCGACGAAATCAAGCTGGAAGATCAGGAGGCCAAAGCCCGATTGATCGAATTGCCGGACCGTCACGGCGGCACCAACCGCATCGGCGTCATTGATCTGCCGTCGTTTTACGCCCCGGTTGATTCGCCCAACAATGCAGGCCACTCAAAGCAAAGTTACGTTTCGGTTGACGTCGCAAAGCTGATAAAAAAACTCGAACAGGAAAAAATCGTCGGTCTCATTCTCGATATGCGCAGCAATCCGGGCGGTTCACTGGACGAGGCCATCAGACTGACCGGCTTGTTCATCAAGGAAGGCCCCGTTGTCCAGGCCCGCAATTCAAACGGCCACATTTCCGTTGATTCGGACAACGATCCCGGCGTGCTTTACGACGGCCCGCTGGTGGTGCTGGTCAACCGTTTCAGCGCATCCGCCTCGGAAATCGCCGCCGCCGCGTTGCAAGATTACGGGCGTGCCCTGATTGTCGGCGACACTTCCACGTTCGGGAAGGGCACGGTGCAAAACCTGAATCCGCTGCGACCGATCATCTGGCCGGCCAACGCGTCCGCGACCAACGACCCCGGCATGCTCAAAATCACCATCCGCAAATTTTATCGTGTCACCGGCGCTTCGACACAGTTGCGAGGCGTGACGCCGGACCTCATCCTGCCGGACACGTTGAGTTACCGGACGGACGTGACCAGTGAACGCACCCTGGAGAACGCCCTGCCGTGGGACCCGATTCAGCCGGTGAACTACAACAAACTGAACCTGGTGCAACCTTCTCTCACCCTGTTGCGCGAACGTTCGGACGCGCGCGTTGCCACCAACCAGGATTTCATTTACATCCGGCAGGACATCGCCGAACTCCAAAAACTGCAGGGCGACAAACCACTCATCGGCATGCAAAATCGCCCGTGGGGCGTGGACGGACCCGTAACATTGGAGGCCGACGATGTCGCCACGCTCAACGAGCGCGAAGCGCTGAAGGAGCGTGAAAAGATTGCTGCCGAAAACAGGGCGCGCGACGCGGAGCGCGCCGCACGCAAAGCACCCGACGAAAAAATTTATGAACTAACGGTTGAGAATTGCGACCAGCCCGGTTTGCCTGCCTGCGAAACCAACGTAGTTGATTATGCCAAAATCGGCGAAGTTCAACTTGACGAAGCCGCAAGGCTCGATGAAACCGAAAACATTCTCGAGGATTACGTTTCATTGCTGTCAAAGAGCAACATTTTGATAGCGAACCATCCGGATTTATGAAGACGTTCATCGCTTTTTCCTGCGCGTTGTGCGTGGCCAACAGCGTCCTTGCCGATCCCTATTCGGCGGCGATAAGACAGGCCAAGGACGTTTCCGCCAAAGTGACCAGGGCGGATCAGGGAAACTCGCCGCCAACCGCGCCGTCGCCTGCGGCACCGCCGCAACTTGATCCAGTGCTCGAAGCCACTCTGCGGAACATCGCCAATTTGCGCGCGGATTTTGCCGCCCTCGGCAACCTGGACGTCACCAATTCCACTGCCACACAAAAGCAATTGTTGATGAACGACCTGGCGACGGCGGCCCAGGGCGCGAAGCCGTCGCCCGCTTCCATTTCCAAGCTGGCCGACGACCTGGCAACGGCAACCGCCGGGAACGTAAAATCGGAAGCAACGCAACAGAAGCTGGCGCAGGACGTTCACGCCATTTTCAACAGCTCCCATCTTTCGCCGGCGCAACAACAGATGATTTTTGACAACGCGCAAAAAATTTTACAAGGCAGCGGAACATTGCCGGAAGATGCCACAAATGTCGTCAACGACATCAAACAGATTGCGACGGAAACCAAATGAGCACAGGCGCCGGACCAAATGTCCGGTTTGTAAAGAATCCGGGGACTGGTTTGCGGGAAAATACGGGCCGTTCTGCTCGCATCGGTGCAAGTTGATTGACCTTGGCAAATGGCTCGGCGAGGAACACGCGATTTCCGAGCCGCTGCGGCCGGGACATTTAGATTAAACGGAGGAAGAGTAGCACAGGCTTCCGGCCTGTGTCGGTGATTTTACAGGCGGGACGCCTGTGCTACCTTCGAGAGTTGTAAACAAGCATGAAACTGCCGATTTATCTTTTGCTGGCCGCCGGCGCACTAAATTCAGCTGCCCTGGCGCAACCCACCCATTCTATGAACACTAACAAAACTGAAACCGCCACGCTCGGCGGCGGCTGCTTCTGGTGCATGGACGCCGTTTACGAACGATTGCCCGGCGTCATCTCCGTCACCAGCGGCTTCGCGGGCGGCCACACGTCAAATCCAACCTATCAGCAGGTTTGCACCGGCGATACCGGCCATGCCGAGGTCACGCAGATCGAGTTTGATCCCGCGAAAATTTCCTACGAGAAACTGCTCGACGTGTTCTGGCAGGCGCATGACCCGACCACGTTGAACCGCCAGGGCGCGGACGAAGGCACGCAGTACCGCTCCATCATTCTTTACCACAGCGAAGCGCAAAAACTGGCGGCGGAAAAATCAAAGGCCGAAGCGCAGAACAATTTCAAGCATCCCATCGTGACCGAAATCGTCCCGTTCACGAAGTTTTACGAGGCGGAGGAAGGTC
>JBEKJN010000032.1:0-16261 GCA_050011235.1 Verrucomicrobiota bacterium
GCCGCGTTGGATCGCCTTATGTCGGACCCCGCGCTGCTGGACCGGTTCCGCGCCCAGAGCCGGGCGTCCATCCTGCGTAAAGGCATGACCTCGGCGGCCATGGTGCAAAATTATCTCGACCTGTATCAAAAATTTCTGCCTGCCCCAAGGCTTGCTTGAAGCGGCGGAGGGTTTCTCCTATGCTCCGGTTTGCAACCGCATGGAAGCACAAATTAGAAAACTTGCCCGCCGCCATCTCCCCGGAGCGATTCGAAAGCCGCTCGGAACGCTGGCGGGAAAATTTCACCACAACGTCATCTGCTTTTTTCAAGGGCTTTTTTTTGACTGCCTCATCCGGCGTTTTCGCGCGGACGGATGCGAATTTGAAATTCCGAAGCATCTGACTTCAGTGGCCTATCGTGCCTGCTTTCTAAATAATTCTTACCAAGCCGCGAAACTCGATTGATTCATGCTTGCCGATTCGCCAGACCGCAAATAGTTCGTTGTCGCCACACCGGCCCGTTCCGTTTGTGATGACAACGCCCGCGTGCTGGAAAAATCGGGGTTTCGTGCGTTTAGTCATTTTTTGATTGCTAGATTCTTCCGCAGATTTTACTTTTCCCAAGATGCCATCCGCACGCTTTGTCATCGCGTTACCCGGCCATAATTCTTATTATGACTACTTAGCGTTGGCGTTGCATAAACATGAACTGCTCCGTTTCATTGCGATGGGGACGCGGCGCGGCGTCGCGGGTTTGCCGGACGAATTCACCCGCCTGAACCCCGCCATCGGGCTGGCAACTTATATCGCCGCCAAAACCTTGCCTCAATTTTCCGCCGAATCGTTTCGGTGCCGGTTGTATCCGTGGTTTGATCATTGGGTGAAAAGGCAATTGCATCCAGGCGATCACATAATTTCCAGTTACGCTTATGCGAACGAATGTTTCAAATGGGTTCGTGCAAACGGCGGCAAAACTTTTCTCGACAGCGGCAATTCGCATCCCGAAAATTTCTGGAAAATTCTTTCCGAGGAGCAGCGCCGCCAGAATTGCCCCTACCCGCCCGTCCCGGAACATTATTACCGCCGTGAAATGGCGATGATGGAGCACGTTGATTATGTCATGCCGACTAGTTCATTTGTCATTCGTTCTTTTTTGGAGCGCGGTTTCAAACCCGAATCTCTTCTGTTCCATTCCCGACCCGTCAACCTTTCCGTCTTCAAACCCCTTGAAACGAGACGCCCGAAAGACCGTCCGTTGACGCTCATTTGCACCGGCGAATTGTGCCTGCGCAAGGGCACGCCTTATCTGTTGGAGGCCTTTCGGCTCGTGCAAAAAAAGATTCCCGGCGTGAAATTTGTTTTGCGGAGAATCATTCGCTCTGACATCAAATCGGTGCTGGCGCGCCATCATGACCTTCCGATTCAATGGCTGGAATCGATGTCGCAACAGGAACTTGCCCGCCACTTGCGACAGGCCGACATATTTATTTTGCCGTCGCTGGAAGACGGACTAGCCCTGACTGTTGTTGAGGCGCTCGTCAGCGGCCTGCCCACCATCACTACTCCGAACACCGGCGCGAGTGATTTCATTCAGCCCGGTGTGAACGGCGAAGTCGTTCCAATCCGCGATGCGCAGGCAATCGCCGACGCCGTGTTGAAATGGGCGGACAAAATTCTTGCCCCGGGCTGGCAGCCCCGTTTTTTGATGGATCCGAAATTGTGCTCGTTCGAGCACTTTGAGGAAACGTTCATCGGACAGTTGCGCGCGCTGGGAATGGTTTCCTGATGCCATTTGTGGGAGTGAGACCTTGGGAAAAGGGCGCCGACAGCTTTTCGACGCGAGGTAATGCCCCGACCCGCGGGCAAGCCACCTGCTCCGGCTGATTCTTGACCTGGAAAGTTTTGCACGGCAACGGGCCGCACCGATTTCGTTTGATGGCCGCTCGAATTGCACCTTGAAAAGCCCGGCGTGGTAAAATACACTGCGCACATTATGCTTCGTCTTCAGTTACGGTTGGCCTTTAACGCCCTGGTCGCGCTCATTCCGCGTTGGATGTTGACCGGTTTTTTCAAGACGTTCTTAATGCGTCCGGAGGTAGCGGAAGCAGCCGGGTTTCACGTTTACCCGCGCTCTTTCTATTCCCCATTTCCATTCTTCGAAGAAATAGATTGGCCGAAGCTCGAGCAACGCCGGGACCTGCCGGACATCAACTTTCATGAGCCGGAGGCGCTCCAGCTCGTTGATCAACTCAGCCGTTTTGCCCCGGAACTGGATGCTGTTCCCTACCAACAACCCGCGACCGAGGCGCCGTTCTGGTTTGACAACGGCACCTTCACCGATTTTGACGCCGCGGCGTTGCACGCCATCCTGCGGCATCTCAAGCCGAAACATTACACCGAACTGGGCTGCGGGTTCAGTTCCTACATCAGCTCTCATGCGCTGGCGCGCAACGCGCAGGAAGGCGCCCCCTGCGATGCCGTTTATGCCGACCGCGAGCCCCGGCTCAAGGTCGAGCAGTTGCTTGCGACCGGCCGCCTGATCCGCCAGCGGGTCCAGGATTTGCCGCCTGAACTCTTCAGCCGGCTGGCCGCCGACGACGTGCTGTTCATTGACACCAGCCACGTTCTCAAGGTGCAGGGCGACGTGGTGCGCGTGCTGGTTCATATCCTGCCCACCCTCGCGTCCGGGGTGTGGATTCACTTTCACGACATCTTTTCCCCGTACGATTATCCGGTGGATTGGGTGCAACACAAAATCCGGCTTGCGTGCACTGAACAGTATGGCGTGGAATGTCTGCTGAATGGCGGCGACCGTTACCAGGTGCTGCTCCCGCTTTATCTGCTCTGGAAGGAGCGACGCGCCGGATTGCAGAAACTGTTTCCCCGCGGCACGTCCCGGGCGCAGAGCTTCTGGATTTTAAAACGCTAACCGTCCGAACCACCCCGCGCCGTGCCTGCCCAACCCGTTCCTCTCCTTGCCACGACTGGCAGTTTAGGGCTTGGTGGCGCCGCCACCTTCCTGCTCAACCTCGGCGCGGCGCTTCACGAGTGGGGTTGTCAATTGCCTGTGGTTTCCTTTTCGGCAGTCAATGAAATGGAAGCCGATTTTGCCGCCCGGGAAATTCCCGTGGAACGACTAGACCCGCGCGGTTTGATTTACGAGGACCGCATACTGGGAGCTTACCGGCTGGTGGCCCGGTGGCAGCCGCGCGCGGTGATTGCCTGCCTAAGTTCGGAAAGTTTCGAGGTGTTGCGCCTGGTGCCGCCGGGGGTCATCCGGCTGGGCATTATTCAATCCGATGATCCCGGCCCTTACCAATTGGTGCCGGCATTTCATCCGTGGCTGGACGCGATGGTGGGGGTCTCGCCGGCAATCCGCGAGCGCCTGGTGAACGAATTTAAATTCCCCCGTTCCGTCTGCATTCCCTACGGCATTCAATTTGCGCCCGGCCGTAAACGCGGTGTCCGCGCTGCCGGAGGACCGCTGCGTCTGATTTACGTGGGGCGAATGATCGAAGTGCAAAAGCGCGTCAGCCGGCTGGTGCAACTGGCACAGCGGCTGGCGGCGCAAACCGTGCCGTTCCATTTCACCTTCGTCGGCTCCGGGCCGGAGTTAGACTCGATGCGCACTGCGCTCGGCGATTTGCCGCAGGTGGAGTTTCTCGGCGACGTGCCGAACCGGCGCGTCCCCGAGTTGCTCCAGGCCCACGACGTCTTCGTGCTGCTCTCGGATTTTGAAGGCCTGCCGTTGAGCTTGTTGGAGGCGATGGGCGAAGGCGTCGTGCCCGTGGTGTCCGACCTGGAAAGCGGCATCCGCAACGTCGTCACGGATGCCACCGGCATTCGTGTGCCGGTGGGCGATGTGGCTGCTGCTGCTGCCGCCATCGCGGCGCTGGCGCGCGAACCGGCGCGGATGGCGACACTGGCCGGCAACGCGACGCGACTCGCCCGGGAGGAATACAGCGCGGCGCGGATGGCGCAGCGTTATTTGGATTTGCTCGCGTCATTTCCCGCCGCAGTGCCGGTCTGGCCGAAGAAGATTGCGGTGCCGCGACCACAGTTGGTGCGGCACGGATGGCTTTATGAAGGGTTGCCGCGCCTGGGTCGCCGCTGGCTCAAGCGGTTGGGTTGACCGGTTTCTTGACCGCGAGAATCGTCCAACCCAGCGTGATGTCCGGGTTGTTCCGCATTGGATCAATGGCTTGGAAAAGCCGGCTCCACGCACAATGCATCAAAGGCAGCTTCAGGTAATGGCCAATAACGTATCTGCCGGCTTGTCCGAGCAACGCCCACCGACCGACAAATCCGCCGCTGCGGGCGCGCGGGTGAAGACGGAACTTTCCGTGGGAGCGATGGCTGGCCGCTGGCTCGCGGTTTTTCCAAAAACATTTCCGGCCATCGGTGCCTGGCCGATTGGCTGGGACATTCAACTGCCGTTGGTGGCCCGCCATCCGATTTATTTTTCTCCGCCCATGCGCGTCATCCGCCGACTGGCGGCAAAGTTCCGACGTTAAGCCGTGGTCTGCGCCGCCTTGAACCGGCGCGCGCGCAGCCAGAATTCCCGGAGATCGTCACGATGCAAAACCACGAACAACCCCGTCGTCAGAACGCAGAAAAATCCGCGAAGCCATAGATTGTTTCCGCTCAAGTCCGTGAAATGAAGACATAGAAACGCCAGCACTGCGCACGCGCCCATTCCCAGCCAGCGCCGCAGCGAAGGCAGGATCAAATCTCCCGCCGTCAGCGAAAGATAACGCGGCGCGCGCCACGTCAGATAAGCCACCGAGACGAGCGAACCGATGATGCTGCCGGCGAGGATGCCTTTGACGCCCATCGTTTGCGCGAGCGCGACGCTCATCACGATGTTGAGCAGCATGTCCAGGCCCGCCACCCATGACAAAACCCGGATGTCCTTCGCCAGCACCGGTACGCACGCCAGGCAATGGTTCCACGCATGTTGCCAGATGTATAATGCCAGCAGCGCGTCAAATACGACGCCGGCGTAAATGCCCGGCCGGTGCGCCCACAGGTTCAGTAGATTCACGAACGGATGATTCAACACAATCAAAAACGTTCCGCCCAGCAATGCGAGGCTCATCGTCAACCCGGTGTAACGCTGAAAACTTCCCGCCAGTAATGAGCGGTCGCCTGCCACATAAAGTTGCTGCCAACGTGGGTACAAGGAATCGAACGTCCGCCACAGGATTTGCAGGCCGTAAGTCCCGGCCCTGGACGAAACCGTGAACAACGTCACCGCCGACAGGCCGAGCAATTTCGTGATGACGAGGCTTTGACTCAAAAAAATTACCTGAACCGCCACGCCGATGACGAAAACACCGGAACTGAAATTGAACAGCATCTTCAAATCGCTCCACCGGATGTCGCGGAAGGAAATCTTGAATCGATGCGGCCCCCATTTGACCGCCAGCCACGGCAGAACGCCTGATATCAATGTCGCCAATCCGGCAGAATAGGCATAGGCCAAAGTGCTCGCTCCCTCCTTCAAAAACAGAAAAAAAGCCAGCAAGCCTACCCAAGTTGCCGCCGCACTGGCCAGAAGCGGCCAGTAATTGCGGTTCTGCGCAAAAAGGATTCCACTGCCGATGCGCAGCGGAAACGTCAACGCATTCAGCGACAGCATCCAAATCCACAGCGACCGCGCTTCCGATTGCAATGGCAGCGGAATGTTGAACCAGGCAATCACCCAATCCGTGGAAAAATATCCGGCCAGAAAAATCAGCAAGCCTTGAAAACCGGTGATGACCAGAAAAAGACCCAGCCAGCGGCCGCATTCTTTCGCGTCTCCCGAATGCAGCGGCTCGCCCATCAAACGGCCAACCGAGCCTGTGATGCCGAAATCCAGCAGCAAAAAGTAGCCGAGCGATTGGACAACAAACGACCACAGCCCCATGCGCTCCGTGTCCAAAAATTTGAGCGCCAGCGAAACGGACATTAAACCCGTCAGCGCAATGCTGGCCATCTGGACATACGAAGCAAAGGCGGTATTGACGACGGCGCGGCGACTCATGTGGAAATCTCCCGTGACGAAATGCCCGCCGGTTTTTGCGCGAGAATTGTCCAGCCAATGGTGATGTCAGGATTGTTGCGCTTTCGGTCAATCGAAAGAAAAACATCGTTCCAGACACGGCGCAGCACGCGCAGTTTAAGATAATGACCGAGCACATGCATGCCCACCTGTCCGAGCAGCGCCCAACGGCCGCCGCGCGGCCAGAGTTCCCTGACTTCAAAACCGGCGGTTGTGGCCAGATACCGCAGCCCGTACTCCGGATAACGGTAGAAATCGTAGGGTAATTCATGCGCCGGCCAGTAACTCGGCGCGGTCAAAAGCACCTGTCCGCCCGGACGCAGAATGCGATGGAACTCACGCCATACCGCCAGCGGGTCGGGAACATGTTCAAGGACTTCCGTGCAAAAAACAGCGTCAAAACTTTCAGCCGCCACTGGAATGGCATGCGCAGGACAGGCAAAGTCAACCTGACCGCGCTTGTCGTCAAAATCACAAGCCACGATGCGGGTGGTATGCGCGAAGTAAGCGCGGTAAGGCTGTTGTCCGCAACCAACATCAATTATCTCCCCACGCAATCGCGGCGCAAGTCCGGCGATGCTACGCTCGATGAGATGGTTGTTGATGTAGGCGTGATCCGATTTGTCGTTCCATGACGCCGGGTGGCGGAGTTGACTCGCATAAAGCGCGCGCAGCACCGGGCGCAAATCTGCGATCCATTTTTCATTCATAACTCGGTTTGCAGGTGAACTTGCATCAAATTCCCGGTCATCGCGCTTTTGTCTTTCATCCATTGACGGTTTCCATTTCCATTGAAATCATCCTCACGCACTCCCAGTTGTAATCGCACGCCGTTATCGAGCCAACGGGGCAATCAGGCGTTGCTCCTGCGAAATTTTTATTTGTAGTATAATCCTGCTTTGGCCTGTTGACTAGAATATCATGTCTTCATTGATTCCCGTTATAAGGTTTATTCCACTCCGCCGGTGCGAAGGTTTCACCGACTAGGCACGGTCAAACCCTTTGGCCAGGAATTGAGGAACCATTTTGTTTGTTTGCGAATTGAGAACCCGACGGCATTGGACGAAACAGACTCATTGTCCGATAAAAAAGAAAAGCTAGAAGATGCTTAATCCAAACTCTTTCCAACCGTGGATTTGTTCGAACAGAGAGCCCGTAAAAATAAGCCGCTTTCGCGGGGTTCTCCAATCCATTATATCGGGCAGCCTCGGCACAGACGATCCGGGTTCTCTTGAGCCGCAACGAAAACGGCACCTGCGATATTGTATGCAGATTGCGGTGGATCGCATGAGCCTTAGCCTCACTGATGAGGCGCGGATTGCTGGTTGCGCTTTCCGGGTGCTTCCGATAGAGTAGATTCGCTTTCGGAACCCGGGCAACTTTCACCCCATGCCCGGCCGCTCTTAACCAAAGATCCATGTCCTCGCACATATGAATTTCGGGATCAGTGGCAAATAACTTCAATTCTTCCAGCACCCGTTTTCGCATCACCACGCCGGAAGGGGCGGTGCTATTGTGCATATAGAGACTGGCGGGAAAGGCACCCTCTGTTTGCGCCTTCACGACGGGTACTTTGGGCAGGTCGCCGGCCTTTTCCCGGAACATTTCACAGTCACAATAAACCAAACCTGCGGCTTCCGATTCCATGGCCGCAATCGCGTCTTCCAAATGTGTTTCCCGCCATATATCATCATGATCAAGGAACGCGATATATTCTCCGTTTGCGGCAAGGATGCCGGTATTGCGCGTTGCGCCCAGGCCTTTGTTTTCAGAATGGCGAATCAAACGCACCCGGTTTCCGGAAACAGTCGCCGCAAACGCCGACACCAGATCATCCACCGGTTCAGGCGAACAATCATCCACCACGACCACCTCCCATGACGAATAAGATTGCGCACGCACGGACGCCAATGCTTCTGGCAGGTAACGGCGGGCGCGAAACGCCGGAATGACAACCGTGACCAGAACTTTTTGTCCCCCTTCGCCATCTGTTTTGCCGGCTGGTTGGCTCATACTAATCTATCTCTTTTGAATCAACTCCGGGAGCGTTTCTTAACGGTACTTCGGACGATTCCATATGTCGTAATTCCAGTCTCCCCTCCCGACTCATGTTCGCTGCTCGACGATGAGATAACGTTTGCCAAGCGGTGACGAAAGACACTCTACCGCAACCCATTCCGAAAATCCGGCACCCCCTATGCGAAAGTCACAGGTGGGCAGCATTTTAATCGCGAGACAAAAAGTTGTTCAGTGCCATGATCGCCATGATGCTGCCGGAGTCGAAATTCAACGACAAGCCCGAAATTGGGGAAAACTCTGTAGAGTTGATCGCGGGTGATAAATCCCGCCCGCCACGAGATTCATCGGAAATTCAAATGTGCTTGCAGTCCGCCGCCGCTTTGCTTCCACTCCACGGTCGCGCTTCTCCCGAAGGGAAAATATGCATTGCGTCATCGGTTCCGGTCCGGCACGCGTCGCCTGCGCCGGGGCGCTGCTGGCGCGGCACCACCGTGCTGATGCTCGATGCCGGCCTCGAATTGGAATCCGGCCGCGCCCCAGTCGTCCGGTAATTCGCCGACGCGAAACCTTCCAGCAGCCGGCGCAGAAATTCCTCGCGTGGATTATGGGCGCAAGTGATGACGGAAATTTCCTTCATTGGCTCGAAATTCCTTCAACACGCCCTTTATTTAGATTCCAATGGGAGGCTTGATGCCACATAAAAATTCTTTCACCACGCACGTTTTGAAATTCAATGACCACAACACATCAATGGCCTCGTTCGCTTTCATGAATTCTTCATGCACCTCGATTGCAACCCGCCGAACCTTTTCCTTGAGAAAAGATTTAAACTGGAGATCCCTTAGCAAATTGGCCTCTGCACCTTCAATGTCCATCTTCATGAAGTCCACCTGATCGAATCCTGTTTTCTCCATCAATAACCATATATCGATGGCGTCAGCATATTTGTAATTCCCCGCCCCATCTCCGTTGGTTTGGTCCTCAACGAAACGCGACGCCCATTCTTTGCCGTCTCTAAAACCCCTCGACAGCTTTAGTCTGCCCGGCTGAGTGGACAGAGCCCCCCCGGAAATGCTTGATTTTTTTCTGGCGGTTTAGGCTAACGTTCAATTGCAGCCTTGTATAATTGCTTTCCTCAGGCTCCAAACAGAAAATGCTCGCTGTCGGAAACTGGATGCAAAGAAACAGCGCGGTGCAGCCGATGTTGGCTCCCACATCCATAATGGTGCCGATTTTTCCCTCGGGATATATACTTGAAAACCATTTTAAGACCTGCATATATTCCTTCTTGATAAAAATTTGATCGAATACTTCGGTGTCGCTTGAATCACAGAACGGAACCCTGAGGGCTACTTCCACCTTGCCGTCATTAGACAGCGATTCGCCGTATCCGACTCTGAATTCATGTTCGCCAATTACCAACGGCTGTATGGAACGCTCACGTGAAAGTCTCTGAAAAAACTCCCAGCGTTGCATTACTCTCAGCGATTCCATTTGCGGTCTGAGCCCGGCCTTGCTCAACAGTATTGACGACAACAATCCCCCAACTTTCCCCAAGCCGATGAAACGACGATAATTATTCAGCAACTGGAAATACGGTAGAATCTTGGTAGACATATTCCTGACGTTTAGCGGTTCTGAGCCAAATCATGCAGAAATTTAATTTGGTGAACAAACAATTGTAACCATTGACGTCCGATAAATGTAATTATAAACAGCATGCGCCGGAAGAATTTCTCGTGCGGATTATGCGTGCAGAGAATGACGGAGTTTTTCATCTTGATTTAACTGGGGGGTTCGCCAAGCCACCTGAAGTAATTTCAAACCGCCACTTTATTTCCGGCACTGGAATTCCATTAAAATCATAAATCGGGATCGCAATGGTAAAAATGGTTGAACCTGGTTTCATTCGGATGTTTGACTTGAAATTTCCGGCACGCGTGAATCGTAGAAAAAATTTTCGCGCTGACAAGGAGAAATCGGTAAACATGGATTGAAATCAAATGCGCTTGCACTCTGCCGCCGCTTTGCTTCCATTCCATGGTCACGCTCCTCACGAAGGGAAAATATGCATTGCGTCATTGGTTCCGGTCCGGCGGGCGTCGCCTGCGCCAGGGCGCTGCTGGCGCGCGGCGCAACCGTGCTGATGCTCGATGCCGGCCTGGAACTGGAGGCCGACCACGCCCAAATCGTCCGTCAATTTGCCGATGCAAAACCTTCCGCCTGGCAAAGGAGCGACCGCGCCAGATTGAAAGGCGACATGGCCACCAGCGCCAAAGGCATCCCGCTCAAGCTGGCTTTCGGTTCGGACTTTCCCTACCGCGAAACGGAAACGCACATTCCCTGGCAGGGCCGGGGCACCAGCGTGCGGCCGTCGTTGGCGCTCGGCGGCCTCAGCAATGTCTGGGGCGCGACCCTGCTGCCGTATCGCGACGCGGACATCGCCGGCTGGCCGATCAAAAGCGCGCAATTGGAAAAACATTACCGCGCCGTGCTTGAACTCACCGGGCTGTCCGCGCAACATGACGATCTGGAGGAATGGTTCCCGTTGCATTGCGACAATCCGCACGTGCTCCAGCCCAGCCAACAAGCCACGTTGCTGCTCCATAATCTTAATCGCCATCGCGACGCCCTGCGCGAACGCGGCTGGTGGTTTGGCCGGGCGCGGCTTGCCGTGCGCGCCGCCGACAACTCCCGCGGCATCGGTTGTGTTTATTGCGGTTTTTGCATGTATGGCTGCCCTTACGGCTGCATTTTCAACAGCGCCGACACCGTGCGCGAACTGCGTGCGGAGAACAATTTCTCGTATAAACGCGACATCATTGTCACGTCCCTGCGCGAACATTCCGGTAAAGTCACCATTGAAGGCTTCCACCGCCAAACGCGCGCTCCGCTTTCATTTGAGGCGAACCGGGCGTATTTGGCGGCGGGTGTCATTCCGACCGCGCAAATTCTTTTGCGCTCCCAATCCGCCTACGACCACCCGTTGCGCCTGCGCGACAGCCAGTATTTCCTTTTCCCGCTCGTGCTGGCGCGCCGGACACGGGACGTCCAAACCGAATCGCTCTACACCCTCAGCCAGGTTTTCATCGAACTTTGCCGCCCGCAAGTCAGCCGTCACACCGTCCATCTGCAAATTTACACCTACAGCGATTTGATCGGGGAGGCCGTGCGGAAAACCTTCGGACCACTCGCGCGTCCGCTCGAAAGCCTGGCGCGGCAACTCGAAGGACGCATGGTGATCGTGCAAGGCTACCTGCACTCGGACGAGTCGCGGACCATTGAAATGACGTTGCAGCGTGACGGCGAAAAGGATTGTCTGCACTTGAACGCGCTGCCCAATCCCGAAACCCGGCGCACGGTCAAACGCGTTGTGCGTGAGATGCTCCGGCAATCGCGCCAACTCGGTGGCATCGTTTTGCCGCCGATGCTGCAACTGGCCGAACCCGGTCGCGGCTTTCACTGCGGCGGTTCGTTTCCGATGCGCGAAAATCCGCAACCGTTCGAGAGCGATTGTCTCGGACGACCGCACGGCTGGACGCGCGTTCACGCGGTGGACGCAACGGTTTTGCCGGGCGTGCCGGCGACCACGATCACTTTTTCCGTCATGGCCAACGCCCATCGCATCGGCTGGGAAACCGCCTGAGCAAAATTTGGATTGATGGATTGATGGATTGATGGATTACTGGATGGGTAAGTTGGTGGATGTAAGCCGTTCAACAAAAATCCAAAAATCCATTTATCCAACACCCCATGAAAAATGTGTGCGCCATCACCGGCAGCAATGGCTACGTTGGCGGCTGCCTTAAAAATTATTTTGCGGCGCGCGGCTGGGAAATCCTGGAACTGACCCGCCGGCCGGGACCCGGCGCGCGCGCGGTGGCGTTCCAGCTCGGCGCGGAAATTTCCCCGCCGGTGCTGGCGGGGGTGGGCGCGCTCGTGCATTGCGCCTACGACTTCCAGCCGCTGCGCTGGGAGGAAATCCGCGCGGTGAACGTGGACGGCACGCGAAAACTTTTTCAAGCCGCGCGGGCGGCGGGCGTTGGAAAAATCGTTTGCCTCTCTTCCATCAGCGCCTACGACGGCTGCCGCTCGCTTTACGGCAAGGCGAAACTGGAGATTGAAAAGATCGCGCTGGACAGCGGCGCGCTGGCGGTCCGGCCCGGACTGGTTTACGGCGGCGGGCCGGGCGGGATGTTCGGAAAATTGGCCGCGCAAATCCGGAAGTCCTCCGTCATCCCGCTGATCGGCGACGGCTCGCAAATCCAGTTTCTCGTTCACAACGAGGATTTGGCCGCGTTCATCGAAAAATTCACCGCCGGAAAAATTGAAATTGCGCCGCGCGTCTTGACCGCCGCGCATGACCGGCCATGGCCGTTCCGGCAACTGCTCTCGGAAATCGCGCACGGGCTGAATAAAAAAATAAAATTCGTTCCGCTGCCGTGGCGGCTGCTCTGGGCCGGGTTGAAAACGGCGGAGGCCTGCGGCCTGCGGTTGAATTTCCGCAGCGACAGCCTGGTGAGCCTGATGCATCAAAATCCGAAACCGGATTTTGCGCCGAACTTGGCGGTGGGTTTGATCTGCCGTCCGTTTGAAATTCAGAAACTGCGGCTCTGAACCCCGGGTGGCCGGCGCGAGACGGTTTTCAGGCCGAGCACGCTCATGAAAAAGCTCGAAAAGACACCCTGAATGCCAAGGATCATGAGCGTCGCTGCCGGAATCAGCCGGCGCAGGTTTTCCTCCGTGGAAGGCAGCAGGCCGAAATGGGCCTGTTCCCAAAGCCACAGTGCCCGTAGCAATAAAATTGTTCCCGCGATCAACACGGCCAGGCCGGCGATAATTCCCTTTTCGAGCGTGAAAATTTTGAAGACGCGCGTGAACTTCGGGTTTTCCGGCAGCAGTCCCTCGGCGATGGCAAAAACCCCGGTGAAAAACGCGAAGGCGACGAGTTGGAAACCCACAATGACCGCCATGCAAGCCATCATCAGTGTGCCGACGTTCAATTGGACGCCACTGATTTTGATGTCATTCACCGACAATACAGCGGCAAAAATGATTCCCAGCGCCGAGAGCAAAAGTCCCGGCACGAGGAACAGCCAGCGTGGTGAGTAAAGCAACATGAACCGCAAATGCCGCCACCCATCGCGCCACGGTTTCAAGTGCGGCGGGCGCGAGCGCCCGTCGGGATGCAGCGTGATGGGCACTTCGGAAATTTTGAACTTCTTGAATGTGGCCTTGATGACCATCTCGGAGGCGAATTCCATGCCCGTCGTCTGCAATTCCATTTTTTCAAACGCCGCCCGGGTGAAACCGCGCATGCCGCAATGAAAATCGTGCGCGGGGCACTTGAAAAAAAAGCGGCCGATGAACGACAGCACCGGATTGCCGAGCCAACGGTTTTTCCACGGCATCGCGCCGGGCAAAATGGTCCCTCCGCCAATCGGCAGCCGGCATCCCATGACCAGGTCAAACCCCTCCTGAAGCTTTTTGACAAACCGGTCCGCCTCGGAAAAATCGTAGCTGTCGTCCGCGTCAGCCATGAGGATCCATTTCCCAAGGGCGGCGCGAATGCCGCCGCGCAGCGCGCTGCCGTAACCTTTTTCTTTCACCGGCACGACCCGCACACCCAGGTTTTTGGCAATGGCCTGTGACCCGTCGGTGCTGCCATTGTCAGCAATGATGATTTCACCGGGCACGCCGGCGCGTTGAACGCCGAGCCGAGCCTTTTCGATGCAACGGGCGATGGTCTCGGCCTCGTTCAAGCACGGCATCACGATGCTCAGTTCAACGGGTCCGGTCACGGGGTGGATTTAATCGAAAACCGAACGGTTTGGCGAGCAACGGTTTCAGTCTAATCCAATTTAACCAAATACCAGTCGATCGTTCCCACGGCGGCCCATAGGGCAAGTGGAACCTTTTGGACGGGTGCGCGTTCATCCGCTTGAGCCAGTCATTCAACGAACATTTAACCATCGCTCCAATAGATAACCAGCTTGAAAATAGTACTCGCAAGACACCAAAATCAGGAGACTGACAAATTGGTTGCGGCTTTTGCCTTTTCTTTTCCGGCGGCCATTTTACGCTGTGGCGATGCCTTCATTCGACATCGTTTCCCAGGTCAACTCGATGGAAATCGAGAATGCCGTCAACCAGGCCAACAAGGAACTGGCCAACCGCTTCGACTTCAAGGGCACCAACGCGGAAATCGTTCTCGAAAAAAACGAAATCAAGCTCTCCGCCGCGGACCAGTTTAAAATCAACGCGCTCACGGAAATCGTCATGGGCCGGCTCGCCAAGCGCAACATCAGCCTCAAGAGCGTGGAAAAGGCCGAGCCGGAGGTTTCACCTTTGGGCCACGCGCGGCAGGTCATCAAAATCAAGCAGGGCATTGAAACGACCGTTGCCAAACAAATCACCGGCTTCATCCGCGACGGCAAGTTCAAGGTGACGACGCAGATTCAGGGCGACGCCATCCGCGTGACCGGCAAGAGCCGGGACGAACTGCAGGCCGTCATCGGTGCCGTTCGCGCCAAGGAATTTCCCGTGCCGGTGCAGTATGTAAATTTTAGGGATTGAACCGCCTGAAGTTTGTAGCCTTTGTTGCTCCTATTCGCTGCCTCAGGCCCTAGAAGCCATCTCATAAATAGTCGGACCAACTTTCGGGCGGAATTTGAACAGAGCAAAACATGTGATTTTCGGGTAACAATTCAGTCGCCAAACGTCGGGAAGTGGGCTAAACTTCATTTTCTATTTACGAGATGGCGTTCTAAAAACGCATATGCCATTCAGCATCCATGTCCTCTACCACCAGATTTTTAAAGTGTGGCGGAAAAGGCGATTTGAACTCTTCCTCCGACTTTTGACACCATCCGCTTCGGATATTTTGCTGGACGTAGGCGGATATCCTGCATTTTGGACTTCGCATCCTCAACCTGTAAAGCGTATTGATTCACTTAATGTCCATGAGATGTCTTGGCGCAGCGATTACGCTCCTCACCATAACATTAGGATTTTACTTGGGGATGGTTGTTCGCTTGCCATGTCGGACAAGAGCTACGACATCGGGTTTTCAAACAGCGTCATCGAACATGTCGGTTCGTGGGAGCGTCAGCAGCAGTTCGCTTCGGAAATTCGCCGGGTCGCAAGATCTCTGTGGGTGCAGACTCCAGCATACGAGTGCCCCATCGAGCCTCATTATATGACACCTTTCATTCACTATTTCCCGCGCTCGTTCCAGAAGAAGATATTACGCTGGTGCACATTGTGGGGATGGCTTGAGCACCCGACTTGGGAGCAGATCGATTCCATGGTCGAGACCACGCGGTTACTGTGCAAGTCGGAGATGCAGCAATTATTTCCAGACTGTGAGATCATCATCGAACGCATGTTGTGGATAATTCCGAAATCCTACATTGCTATCCGAAGAAGGGATTCCTAACACCCAGACAGGCTGCATTCCACATATCAAATCTCCACCACCTGTTTGTATTCCGGCACGATGACTTGGGCTTTCGGCTTCATCGCGCGCAACGTTCCGGCATGAGCGGGGCTTCAATCCAGAACTTGCGGAACGTCCCGCGCGCCGTGAAGGATGCGGATGATGTGCAACCGGCGCGGCGCGGCGGTGACACGGTAGAAAATCAGATAATTCGCGAAGCGGCGCACCGGCTAGAACTGCATCCCGGACAATCCGGCGCGGTTGGATTGGTAGCGCGGGCCGACTTCCGGCCATTGCGCCAGCGTGTGAAAACTCAAACGCAGCGCATCCAGAAACCGGTCGGCAGCGGCGGGATTGTTCGTCGCGATGAACAGATGAATGTCCGCCACGTCGCGAATTGCCTCCTCGGCGCGGATGATTTTAAGCGGCTTCAAGTTGCTTGAGCTTGCGGCGGGTGCGGGTGCGGATGCGGTCAAAGTCGGCATCGGTCAGCGGCCTGGCCGGGCTGCGCACGCCGGCCAGCAGCTTGTTGTCCAGATCGGGAATGTTCAAAGCGGCCTGCTGCTCGGCTTTTTCGAGGGCGCGCAGGCCGGCGCGCACCACTTCGCTGGAATTACCGTAGCGCCCGCTTTCAATCAAATCCCCGACGAAGTCTTCGTAGTATTTGCTCAAGGCGACGTTCATGGAATAAATTTAGGCTGGTAACATTAGTTGTTAATAGCCGTTATTCATCAAATCTCCACCACCTGTTTGTAGTCCGGCACGATGACTTTGGCTT
>JBEKJN010000033.1:0-18032 GCA_050011235.1 Verrucomicrobiota bacterium
CCCAGTTCCACCAGGAACGGCGTTTCAGCGACAATCCCGACGCCAAACGTGTAGATGCCGTTCTCCAGGACCAGAAATCCCAGCACCTGGTTTACCGCGCGTTTGCGGGCAACAATCAGAAACAATCCGGCTAAAATGGAAAACAGTGCCGAGGGCACCAGCAGCGACGACGGCTCGACGGTCGAGACGGGCAGCCGCCCGCCCAGCCAGAACGACGCAGCCAGCGCCGCCAAACCAATGAGAATCGAAGTGATGTAGGCGACATAAGGCTCGACTTCGCGCGTTACCTCCGCCTCGCGCAATGCACGGAACAACAACCAGGGGAACACCACTCCCTTGAGCGCGACGGTTCCCACCGCCAGCGCAGCAAAGTGCAATGACAACTCATGCACGTGCGCCAAAACCGGCAACAGACCCAGCATTACACCCTGCGCCGCGACGACGCGAATTGAAGCGCCGAGCCGGCTTGAACCCAGCAACTTCAAGTTTGTCAGCACGACCAGCACGAGAATCAGGTCCGTCATCATAGGTTCACCTCAATGTCAGGATCAGTGCCACAGTCGCCACCGCGCCGGCACCAATGAGCAGTTGCGGCACAACCAGCAGGCGCAACCGCGCCATGACGGATTCGATCACTCCAATCACAACCGCCAGCCCGAACATGCCGCCCGACACCAGGGCAAGGCTCAGCCAGGGATTCCCGCCGGAGGACGGAAGCACCATGCTCAGCACCAGCGCGCCGAGCATCCATAGCTTCAACGCGGCAGCATAAAGGATGAAGGCGAAATCCGGCCCGCTGTGATCCAGCACCATCACCTCGTGAATCATGGTTAATTCGAGGTGGGTGTTCGGGTCGTCCACCGGAATGCGCGCGTTCTCCGCCAGCAGCACAATCATCAGCGCGATAATCACCAGTGCCAGCACCGGTCCGCCGTGCAGCCAATCGGCACCCGACACCGGCTCAAACATCGTTGAGAGTGAAAGCTGCCCGGTTTGTCGCGCCAGCGTCGCCAGCACGACAAACAAGGCCGGTTCGGTCAGTGCGGAAAAAAATACTTCACGGCTCGCGCCCATGCCCTCAAAGCTCGAACCGGTGTCGAGCGCCGCGACCACAGTGAAGAATCGCATCAACCCCAGCAGACCGGCGAAAAGCAGAAAATCCGCCGGAAACGCGATGAGCGCCGGGAAATTCCCCAGCGGCACCAGCGTCGCCGCAACCCAGGCCGCCGCCAGCCCGACCATCGGCCCGGCGCGAAATATCCAGGTTGTCGTGCGGCTGTAAACCGCGCCCTTTCGCAGCAGCTTCCACAAATCGTAATAGGTTTGGAGCAGCGGCTGACCGCGTCGTCCGGCAAACAATGCCTTGGTGCGGTTGATGACACCGAACAACAATGGCGACAAAATCAACGCCAGCAGCAACGGGATGAAAGAAAGGGCGTTCATGGCTCAACGTAATTCCCAAATCAGCAAAACAATCAGCGTCACCGCGATGTAAAGCACGTAAAGCTGGACTTTGCCGTGTTGCACCCAGCGCAACTGGGAGAGCCATTCGTTGATACGGCCAAACACGGGCCGATACACTTCTTCGTGGGAGATGTCAGGTGTCACGGTTTTCAGCGCCGCTTCTTCCGGGAAAAAACCGCGTGGGGGCGAAATTTTTTTCTTCGTGCCGAGCAACGGCCTGAACAAATCCATCAGCGGTTGGGCAAACGATGAGGCGGTGTATTGCATCCGGGCGGTTGGCTGCGCGTAGCCGCATCCCCAAGTGACATTCGTTTCCACCCGGCGGCCTGCCAGCAGACCGCGCCGCAACAGGATCAATGCCAGCAGCAACAACAGAAAGGCAACGGTTCCGATTACAACCCATGCCAGCGGGCTTGCCACGGCGGCCAGATTTTCGCTGACCGCTGCGGGTTGCAAGTGTGTCAGGTTCTCCAGCACCGCCTGCAAACTTCCAACCACGACCGGCGCGAACAAACCGATGAGAACGCACCCGGCCGCCAGTATCAGCATGGGCAATCGCATGGTCCAATCCGCCTCATGTGCATGCGAGACGTGTTCACTGCGCGGCTCGCCGAGAAAAACAATGCCGAACGCCTTGGTGAAACACGCCGCCGCCAGCCCGCCAATCAGCGCCAGGCCGGCAATCAGCGCGAGCAACGGCACGGCGATCGCCCCGCCCGTTGAAACGCCGCCCTTGAACGCACCCAGAAAAATCAGAAATTCGCTCACAAAACCGTTCAGCGGTGGCAGACCCGAAATGGCGACAGCGCCAATGAGGAAAGTCGCCGCCGTCCACGGCATCCGTTTCAGCAACCCGCCGAGGTGGTCAATTTCAAGCGTTCCGGTGCCGTGCAACACCGCGCCCGCGCCGAGGAACAACAAACCTTTGAACAAGGCGTGATTGACCACCAGGCCAACCCCGAGCCCCAAAGCGATGATGCCGATGTTTTCCACGCTGTGATACGCCAGCAACCGCTTCAGGTCGTGCTGGGCCAGCGCGAATAAAACGCCGAGCACTCCCGAAGTCAGCCCAATGGCAATGAGTCCCCACCCCCACCACAACGGCGGCGTGCCCAGAAACGTGAACGTGCGCAGCAACCCGTAAATTCCCGTCTTGATCATCACGCCCGACATCACGGCCGAGACATGGCTCGGCGCGGCCGGATGCGCCTCCGGCAACCACACGTGAAACGGCATGAAACCCGCCTTCGTGCCGAACCCAACCACCGCCAGCAAAAAAAGAATTCCGGCCAATCCCTGTGCATGAACACCTTTTTCCGCCCAAACCGTGAAATCCATCGAGCCGGTTTCGCGCGCCAGCAACAGGAAAAACGCCAGCAAAAAGGCCGTGCCCAAATGCGTCGCCACGAAATAAATCCAACCCGCCTCCCGCACCGATTCGCGTTCATGCTCGAACGTAACGAGGAAGAACGACGCCAGCGCCATCAATTCCCACGCGAACAAAAACAGCACGGCATTACGCGTCAGCAGGACGAGCACCATGCCCAGCACCAGCAGGCAGTAGAAAAACCAGACCGGACCGAGCGAGCGCCGACCCTGCCACGAACGCAAATAGCCGACGCCGTAGATTGCCGAAAGTGCCGAAAGGAAAAGCGTCGGCAAAAGGAACCACGCCGAAAGCGGATCAAGCTCGATAAAGAACTCACCGAACGGCACTGGCCAGGGAAAATGAAATTGTTCGGTTACGCCACCCAACAACACTTGAATCGCCGGGATGCAGCCCAACACCATTGCGATAACCACTGAGCCCGCCCCCAGCCAGGAAAGATTTCGATCAACTCGACTCAGCAGCAACACCGCCATCGCGCCCGCAAGCAGGATGGCCATCGCTAACAGCAACAACGTCACGCAACGGCCTCCTTCTTGGTAGTCGCTGCTGAAGCTCGTAAGCTGTTGCTGATTGTTCTGGCCGCGGCCAGGATTTCATCGCGGCTCGCCTGCTTTAGGATCAGCGATTTGAAATCGGGATTGCGCAAGGCGAACGCGAGGCGTGACAGCAAATGGAGATGCGCTTTGACGGTGGGGCTGATGAGCGTGAACAACGTATGCACCGGCTGGTCGTCCAACGCCCCGAAATCCACCGGTGCTTCCAGAAAACACAAAGTCACCACTGGTTGCGGAACATGCAATACGATGGGGTTCCGCACATGTGGGATGGCAATGCCATCGCCGATGGCGGTTGACTCCAAAGCTTCGCGTGCCAGCAACACTTGCAGCAAAAACTCGCGGTCCACCTTGTCTGGCAACCGCAACACCTCGACCACGCTGCGGAGAACCGCCGGCTTGTCTTTGCCAGCCAGACGATAAAAAATTCCCCCCACCTCCAAGGCGTCGGACAATTCGGGAAGTGGAGTCGAGCCGTTCTCCGGTTCCTCGAAAATCCGCGGTGAGACATTGATACGGTTGGCCGTGGCCCACTCCAGCAACTCAGCACGGTTGAAGCGGTATTGTCCACTCAGGCGATAGCCGGGCAGTTTCCGTTCATCAATCCAGCGATAAACCGTCTTTTCAGAGATATTGAGAAGGCCGGCTACGTCTTTAACTGTCAGTTGCATCTGTTCATGATGCCCAATCTACGAAATGCACTTTGGACATCTTTGGACATTGTCTGAATGACAGGCACATATGTCAAGTCAACAACGCCAAACTCCAATCTTAGCAGCCGACGTGAGTCGGTTTTGATTTAGGTAGGGTCGCCTCGCCGAGGCGACCGTTTTGATGTTTGCTGACGGCTCGGCGAGCCGTCCCTACCATTTCAACAAACCAGCACCAGAGCTGCGGCGTCTTGGGCGGATTACTTGGCAGCCAAGGTTTCACGCAGAAAAGCCACAACTTTGGTTAGGGAATCATTTGCCGCATCCGCGTTCCACTCCATATAGCCTTTTCCACCTATGGCAGCTGGGTCATAGTAGCTTAGGGGAGGCTCATTTCTATTAAAATCATGGCAGGCACCAGCATATTCGACTGTAGTCACCTCAAAGTTGTTTTTTTTCAAAAGCATACGTTTAAACAGCGGAACGTTCTGACCCTCGCCGTAGGCGTCCTTAGTCCCGTAAAAGATAATCATCGGAGCCCCTGTCGGCTTGCAATCGCTTTGCTTTAGAAAGCTTTTGCACACCGGATAAAATGCCACATGGGTTGCGAATCCCTTCTCATCGCCCATCCATAATTTGCGGTTTTTTTCAAAAGCCGTATTCACGGTCAGGTGTCCCCCCATGGAAAACCCCATGATTCCGATCCGGTCGGGATCAATGGCCGGCAATTTTCGTAATTCTTTTAACGCCGCAAAACCCATGGCCACTAAAGTATCGGGCGACGGCCGATCTGATGGGCCGGTAAAAATCCCGGTCTTAAAATCCACCTCGAAAATCGCAATGCCCGCCTGTAGGATCGATTTCCGATAAAATGCACCAACGGAGTTGATTCCACTGGTGCCGTGAACCATGACCACTGCCGGACATGGACTTGTACTTTTTTCCGGCAAGTAAAGTGTCCCGGATACTTTTAGGGGGTTGTTTTTATCGAGCGAAGAAAAGTTAATCTTTGTTCCAGCAGAAGCTGCTCCAACCGACATGGGAATCGGACTGGAAGCATTGGTGGTCCCGACGCCGCCTTGGGCATGGACTCTTGAAACACCGGCGGAAAGGGCCGCCGCCGTGAACAACGAAACGAGCAATAGTTTGTTTGTTTTCATGAGATTACATTTTGTCATTTTGCAGACGCGACGAGAAACGTTACCGCTTCGTCAACGAACGTTTCACAACACCACCAAGTTGCTCATAATTTCAAAACCTGACAATCCACCCCTTTTGTCCGCCGGCAGCCAAAATCGGGTGTTTTATACCGGAGTCTTCTCTGGGGGATTCTGAGGAGGTTTTCCTCGCTTATGGTCTGAGCGTCGAGCCTGTGGCTCGAACGAATCGGCGCACAGCGCCGACGCTACATCAATATTTGGCGGCGTCGCGGTGAAACAGCTTATTCCTTCTTAGCCCCTTTTACTTCGATGTGCAGGTCGCGCAACTGGCGGGGCGTAACGGCGGCGGGTGAATCGGTCATCAGGTCCGTGCCTTTCGCGGTCTTCGGAAACGCAATCACGTCGCGGATGCTCGGTGTGCCGCAGAGAATCGCACAGAGCCGGTCGAAACCGAGCGCGATGCCGCCGTGCGGCGGCGCGCCGTACCGGAACGCCTCCAGCATGTAACCGAAACGCAGTTTCGTTTCTTCCGGCGTGATTTGCAGCACGTCCTCGAACACCATTTTCTGCACGTCGGGCTGATGAATACGAATCGAGCCGCCGCCGAGTTCCACGCCGTTCACCACCACGTCGTAGTGCTGGCCGCGGACTTTTTTCGGGTCGCTCTTGAGCAGCGGGATGTCCTCGGCCACCGGCGCGGTGAACGGATGATGGCTCGAATACCAGCGGTTCTGTTCCTTGTCGAAACTGAGCAGCGGAAAATCCACGACCCACAGGAAGTCGAACCGGTTCGGATCTATCGTCAGCTTCCCCTGCCCTTTCAAAACGTCGGCGCAATACGAACGGATTTTGCCGAGGATTTCGCACGCGTTCAGCCATTGGTCGGCGGCGAACAAAATCAAGTCGCCCTCCTCGATGGCCAGTTTCTTCGCAAGCGCGGCCTTCTCGGCATCGTTGAAAAATTTCACGATGGGCGATTTCCATTCACCGCCTTCGACCTTGATGTAGGCCAGGCCTTTCGCGCCGAGACTCTTGGCGTATTCGGTCATCGTTTCAATCTGCCCCTGCGTCGCGCCAGCCAGGCCCTTCGCGTTGAGCGCCTTCACCACGCCGCCGGCGGCGACCGCACCGCCGAACACCTTGAATTTGCTGGCGCGGAATTCCTCGGTGAAATCCACCAGCTCCATGCCGTAGCGCGTGTCCGGCTTGTCAATGCCGTAGCGATTCAACGCTTCCTCAAACGAAAGGCGTTTGAACGGCGTCGGCACGTCAATATTCAGCGCCATTTTCCAGATGCGTTTGAGCAGACCTTCAATCAGGCTGTAAATGTCTTCGCGTTCGATGAACGACATTTCAAGGTCAATTTGCGTGAACTCCGGTTGCCGGTCGGCGCGCAGGTCTTCATCGCGGTAACAGCGCGCGAGTTGGAAATATTTTTCTACGCCGCCGACCATCAAAATCTGTTTGAATTGCTGCGGCGATTGCGGCAACGCGTAAAATTGTCCGGGATTCATCCGGCTCGGCACGAGAAATTCGCGCGCGCCCTCGGGCGTGGATTTGAAAAGCGTGGGCGTTTCGATTTCAAGAAAGCCATGCTCGTCCATGAACACGCGTGTGGCGAATGCAACCTTGTGGCGCAGACGGAGGTTGCGCGCCATTTCCGGGCGGCGCAAATCGAGGTAACGATATTTCAGGCGCAATTCTTCGTTCACCTTGCTCGCCACTTCGGGGTCGTCCACTGGGAAGGGCAGCACGTCGGCGACGTTGAGCACTTCGAGTTCCTTCACCATCACCTCGATTTCGCCGGTAGGGATTTTGGGATTGTTCGTGCCTTCCGGGCGCTGGCGGACCTTGCCGGTAGCGCGAATGACGCATTCACTGCGCAACGCCGCGGCGCGCTCAAAAAGGTCCTTCGGCAAATCGGACGGATCGAAAACGGTTTGGGTGCGGCCTTCACGGTCACGGATGTCAATGAAGATGAGGCCGCCGAGGTCGCGCCGGGAATGGACCCAGCCGGTGAGGGTTACAATCTGCCCGATATGCGCCGGGCGCAGTTCGTTGCAATGATGCGTGCGTTTCATGTCAAATTCGTAGCCGCGTCTCGTGAGAGCGCGGAAGCCTTCGGAAAACTGCCGACCGCGTTTTCACAAACGCGGCTACAGCTCAAAAAGTGAAGTCAGATTTTGGCGAAGAAAGCGCCGGATTTCAAAGGAATTCCGTCGGGACCGTCAAGGCCCCGCCCGCCCCCACTCTCGCCTTACTCCGGCAACGAAATCCGCCAGGTGTTGGTCGGGTCGCCGGAATTCTTCAACGCCTCACGCAGGCTGGAATTGGAAGTCTGTTGCACGCTGCCGTCGGACAGGCCGACGTTACCTTGGTTCACGTGGATGTCCTGCGTCCAACTGACGCGCTGGCCGGGGACGAATTTCAGGATTCCATTTTCCGGGTCGCTCTCACCGGTGAGATTCCGGTCGCCATCGAGAAACCTTTGCGGATGGGCGTCATTGGCTTCAAGACCGACGAAGTAACTGACGTTTTGATTTTTCAGGTGGCTGAAATTGTTGGCGACAGTGCGCGTGTCCGCCGGACAGATCAAGATTTTCGGCGTGCTCAACTCATTCGACATGATTTGAAAATGGCGGAACGTGTCCGTGCCGGTGTCGAATTCTTTTGTGCCGCCTTTGGCCATCGGCACATCCATCGGCATCTGGTCGTTGTTGTCGCCTTCCCAGATGCGGAAGGCGAGGCCGGTCTGTATGAGATTGTTGACACAATTGATGCGCTGCGCCTTCTTCTTGGCTCCCGCCAGCGCAGGCAGCAGCATCGCCGCGAGGATGGCAAGAACGGCGATGACGACGAGCAACATGACAAGGGTGAATCCTTGTTTTGAACAACGTCCGGAGATGGAGTTCATGCCCACACTATGAACCGCCCGCCGCCGCCTTCAAGTCATTTTTCGCCCGAATCAAACCGGCGGTTGAATTCAGCAACGGTTATTTTTCGCTTTACCTTTTTCGGGAAACTGCTTGGCTGTCCCTGAATTCGGGCAACTCAATGGAAACCATTCTTTCATCATGAAAAAAAACCACCTGTTTCTTTGCTTGCCGGCGCTCGTCCTGGTCGGCGTCCTCGCCACCCTCAATTATGGCTGCGGCAAAAAGCCCGCATCGTCCGCCGGGGAAAATCCGGCTGGCGAATCCAAAACGCCCGCCGTCGTCTCGGTGGAAAAAACCAGCTTCACCGAAGTCACGTCGCAACTCGATCCGGGCGGCAATTTCTACATGTATCTCGGCACCGCGCAATGGCTCGACGGCCTCTCCGCCAAGGTCGGCAACTGGCGGCAGACGTTCACTGCCATGCCCGGTCTCAAGCCGGAGGACGCCACCAATGTCAACAAGGCGTTCGACATTGCCACCCGTCTCATCAAGGACAGCGGCATCGAAGACATCAGCGGCGTGGGCTTGAGTTCGGTGGAAATCGAGAAAGGCGTGTATCGCAACAAGGCGTTGTTGCATCATTATCCCGGCAAAGGCAACGGCTTCCTCTGGCAACTCGCCGGCAAGGAACCCCACCCGCTCACCGGCCTCGACTTCCTGCCCGCCAACACCGCGCTGGCCGTTTTCTCGGACGCGGACCTGCCGTTGCTCTGGACCGTCGCGCAAAAGGAAATCGCTCAATCCGATCTGCCCCAGGCGCAGGCATGGTTGCAGAGACTCCCCGTTCAATTTGAACAGAAAACCAAGGTCAAATGGGACGCCTTTCTCGATTCGCTCGGCGGCGATTTCGGCCTCGTCATCACGCTCGACCCATCCAACAATATCCCCGTGCCGCTGCCCAGCGGCGCGTTGGTGATTCCCACGCCCGGCTTGTTGCTCGCCGTGAAGGTCAACGAAGACACCATCTTCAACCGCATTGACGAGCAATTGAAGGCCAACCCGCAAGTCATCAGCGTGGACAAGTCCGGCCTCAAAATGCGGACGATGGCCGTGCCCGTTCCGTTCATCGGCGAACTCCGGCCCAGCACCGCCAGCAGCGGCGGCTACCTGTTCATCGCCACCAGCGATGCGCTGATTGACGATGCCCTCGCCGTGAAAAGCGGACAGAAATCCGGCCTCAAAGCCACCGACGAATTCAAGCATCTCGCGCAAGGTCTGCCTGACCACGGCAACCAGTTCTGCTACATGAGCCAGCGGTTCGCCGCGACCTTGATTCAAGTGCAGCAACAGGCCATGGCCAACAGCGCCAGGACCGAACCGCAGATGGCGCAATGGATGCAATCCTTTTACCGCAACCGGCCTGCTTTTGCCTACTCCGTCGGCATCAACACGCCGGACGGCTGCCTGACCATCGGCAATGGCAGCCAGAGCTACGCCAACGCCGTGCTGCTGCCCGCCGTGGCCGTGCCCGCCATGCTTGCCGCCATCGCCATCCCCAACTTCGTCAAAGCCCGGGCGACCTCGCAGCAAAATGCCTGCATCAACAATCTCCGCCAGATTGACGCCGCCAAAAATGAATGGGCGTTGGAAAAAGGCAAACGGTCCACGGATGTTCCGACCAAGGAAGACATTTCGCCCTATCTTCACAGCTGGCCGGTCTGCCCAGCCGGCGGCACCTACACCATCAACGCCGTGGGTGAGCAGCCGGTGTGCAGCATTCCCGGTCACCGGCTGCCCTGAAGCAGCCGCAATGTCGTGTATCGGCCGTTGATGCGATTGCCGTCGCAAATTCCCGCAGGTGGATTGCCGGGCGAATTCCCCGCTCGCCTTGGCCGCCGTCCTGAATTAATCTCTGACCGCCATGACGGATTTGCTGAAACCCGAAGTCATCATCACCCACGAAAGCGACCTCGACGGGTTGCTCGCGGGCGTGTTGTTGCAACGGCTCGCCAAAAAACTATTCGGCGCGGGCGTCCCGCTGGAGGCGTATCACTACAACTTTTGGAAACAGCGCGACTTGCGCGAAAGGTCCGCGTGGGTCGCGGACTTCACGTTCGAACCGCGGCTCGACAAGCCGGAGTGGGTCGTCTTTGACCACCACGTCACGGAAACCGCGCCCAAATACGCAATGCTTATTCACGACGTGAACAAATCCGCCGGTCTGCTTTGTTACGAACTTTGCACGGAACAAGGCCTCGGCTCGACCGCGCTCGACCGGCTCGTGCATTTGAACAACGTCGCTGATTTGTTTTTGGAGGACGATCCCGACTTCGTCATCGCCGGCGATTACGCGAGCTTGGTCAAAGTCTATCAGTTTTGGAACCTGCACGCGCTCATCAACGGCGAAATTGAGAGGCTGCTCGACCATCCGTTGCTCGAAGTCATGGCGACGAAACGCCGCGTCGAGAACCCGCTCGGTTTCGAGTGGAGCAAAAACAACGTCACCGAACTCAGCCCGACGGTTGGCCATGTGGACACCGTCGTCGGCAACAACAACCTCGTTGTCCACCAATTGCTTGAGGAGCAAGCGACGAAATATCCGGTGCTCGTCACGTTGTTCCGGCGGGGGAACCTGGTTTTCGCCAGCTTTCGCAGCCGGGACGGCAAGGCGCTCAAGGTCGCGGAAAAATTCCAGGGCGGCGGCCACGCCAACGCCGCCGGCGCCATTCTGCCCAAATCCATCCGGAACATCCCCGACGCTGTCGAATATCTCCGTCAGATTCTAAATCCCAAACGGGATACGCCGCTGAACAGCCTGGAAAGTTTGTTCGCCGGAATTGAAGCTGAGCAAAAGAAGTGACCGCCAATGGAGGCGCGGGTCATTGTTCCAAGCTATCACGCTAAAAGCAAGCGGCGCGGGCTTTGGCAAAGGCGGTTAGCATGTTTCTTCGGTTCAATCGCATATCGTTCTCGCTCGGGGAATTGATTGAAAAACAGTGCTTCAGAAAAACACCAACCTGGTCATTTACCAAGAGGGACTAGCCGGAATCGAGGAGAGTCACTGCTGGAGAATTTGCACGCGGTAATAGCAAGGGCCGGGCAAGACAGGAGAGGGGTCTCTCAACGGCGGCCCAACTGAATTGGTCGAAAGCGAAGTCCAATTCACGAAATTCGTCGAGCATTGCAGGACGTAACTCACGTTGGTAACACCGTTCAACAACTGCATCTGAAACGATCCGTCGCCGGCAAAACTGATGGGGCGGAGGATTGGCGTGGGGATCGGAACGGTGAAAGTATTGGTCGCGACCGGCACTCCCCAAGAGGTTGTGGTCAAGGTGTAAGTGCCCGGGGCTAACGCGCCTAAAACGACGTTGGTGGATTCAAGGAAGACGTACAGCGGGCAAGGCACTCCGGTTTCCTGTTCGATTTCGAAATCAAACGAGAAATTGCTGCCGTTGCGGATCAAGGGCCCGATGCTATCCACCTTCAAGCAGCCGCCCATTACCCACGTGTATTCGGCATAGGTAATACCACAGGTCGTGACCACCCTGACCGGCCCCAAGCTCACCCTGATCGGCTGCCAGACTTGAGCGCGGACCGAGCCAACGCACCCAACGATTGCACACAAGCCAAGAAACATGGATCCAAAAAGCTTGGAACCAGCTTTCATACACTCGATGTAAGAGATTGGAAGTCGAGAGTCAAGTCAAAAAAGTTCCATTAACGCTGCGGCATGACGGCCACACATAATGCGCGTGCAATGCAGCTTGAGCGACGGGGACAAATCCTGTGTTGTCATCGGCTACAGCGTTGTCACGCGGCTTGCGGTAGGGCCGTACGCGACGAGTCAGGAGTCGGACGGCGCTCGCGTTTGAGCCGCCAGCATTTGGAAATCTCCTTCGTGGCCTTGTGCAGCCAGTCTTGGTCAGCGGTCAAACAGATAATCTTGACCGTCGCAAACCATTTTGGCGCGTTGGGGCCGATCGCCCGGCGGCGTCAGCTTGCCCACGCCCATCAAAATCTGAATGTCATACTCCGCGAAGCCGAGCAGTTTCACCGTCGCCACAACATCAAGGCGTGCCGGTAAATCTTTGGCCGCCCAGGTGGCCAACGGCGCTTGCATTAAATCGTCAGTCATATTTTGATTTCAGCTATCTATTTTCGTTAATTCGCAGCGGTTTTGCTTTTCCTTGAAACGATTCGCGTTTAGTATCGCCAGCGTTTATGGCTGATTCAACCACGCGCGCGGATGGTCGCAACCCAAACCAACTGCGGCCCATCCGTTTTCAAAACGATATCGCGCCATACGCCACCGGCTCGACGCTCATCGAGTGGGGCAACACGCGCGTCATCTGCGGCGTGACGGTCGAGGAAACCGTGCCGCGTTGGATGAAGGACCAAAAAATCGCGGGCGGCTGGGTGACAGCCGAATATGCTATGCTCCCCTACTCCACCCTCGAACGCAAAGCGCGTGACAGCTCGAAGGGGAAAATTGACGGGCGCTCGCAGGAAATCCAGCGGCTCATTGGCCGCTCTATGCGCGCCGCGCTCAATCTCGAAAAACTCGGCGAACACACGGTCTGGGTGGATTGCGACGTGTTGCAGGCCGACGGCGGCACGCGCGCGGCAGCCATCACCGGCGCCTATGTCGCTCTTTCGATGGCGATGCAAAAACTTTTGGTCGAAGGCAAATTGACGGAGGACCCGATCCTGCACGCCGTCGCCGCCGTCAGCGTCGGCATCGTGAACGGCCAGCCGCTGCTGGATTTGTGTTACGCCGAGGACGTGGCGGCGGCGGTGGACATGAACCTGGTGATGAACTCCGCCGGCGAATTCATCGAAGTCCAGGGCACCGGCGAGGAGGCCACGTTCAGCGAAAAACAACTCAACGATTTGCTCGCGCTCGGCAAGGCGGGCATTCGTGAACTGCTTTCCATCCAAAAAGTGGCCCTGGCCTGATTTTTCATTGAGCGCTTCATCCTCCAAACCTTCACGGCAAGTTCCAAAACAACCACCCGCAACGCGGCTGTTGCTGATTCGTCACGGGGAAATCGAGCCGCGCCATCAACACACGTTCGGCGGACGCATTGACATGGATCTTTCGGCGCGCGGCCGCGAACAGGCCAAAACGCTCGCCGGATATCTGCGCGGCAAGACGATTGACGCGATTTACGCCAGTCCGATGAAGCGCGTCCAGCAAACGCTGGCGCCGCTGTTGAAAAACGGCGCGCCGGCGCAAACGATCCTGCCCGCGTTGCGCGAATTGGATTTCGGCGATTGGACCGGGCTGGGCTGGCAGGCCGTCAGCGAACGATTTGGCTTCAGCGCTTACGAATGGCTCGACCAGATTGAACTCAAGGGAGCACCGAACGGGGAGAACGGCAAAACCTTCCGCGCCCGCGTCGAACCGTGCCTGCGCGAAATCATACGGCGGCATCACGGGCAAAACGTCGCTGTCTTCTGTCATGGCGGCGTGGTCCGCATGATGCTCGCCATTCTCCTCAACGTGCCGCTGCCGAAAACGAACCAGTTCGAGATCGAATACGCGAGCGTCACGCAAGTCGCGTTGCATCCGCACATGGCCGAGGTGGAATTGCTCAATTTCACCCCGTGGCGCGACCTGACCTGATAATTCGTCCTCGTCCTTCGTTCTCGCCCTCGTTCTCGTCTTTTTGTTCGGGGCGAGCCTGCGGAGGAGGAGGAGAAGGAATCGAAAATGAAACAAAAGTTGCTCTGGCGGATTTCCATTGCCACGACGCGTGAAGCCGAAGACGCCGTTGCCGAAACGCTCGGTGCAAATCTGAACTGCGCCGTTTCATCCTATTTCCACTTAAAAACCAGCGTGAGCACGATTTGCGCTTTTTGCGAACGAAGGCCGTTGGCAGGAGTTTACAAAATAATTTCCGCCGGACTGAAGCGGATCAAAGATTGCGGGCTGAAAATCGGCTCCGGCAAGATCACCATGGCCAAAGTCCGGCGCGAAGACTGGGCGGAATCATGGAAACGGCATTTCAAGCCCATCGAAATTGGCAAATCACTGCTGATAAAACCGAGTTGGAGCAAACGCAAACCACGGAATGGTCAAATCGTCGTCGTGCTCGATCCCGGTCTTGGCTTTGGCACCGGACAGCATCCGACGACGGCGTTTTGCCTGCACGAATTGGCGCGCTGTGGAAAATTTGAAGCACGGCGGTCATTTTTAGACATTGGCACCGGCTCGGGAATTCTGGCTATTGCGGCGGTGAAACTCGGTTATTCACCCGTGCGCGCCATCGATTGCGATCCCGAGGCGGTCCGGGTTGCCCGTGCCAATGCCCGGGCGAATGGGGTTGAGCAAAAGCTGCGGATTACGCGCAGGGACGTGGCAAAACTGCCGATTCACGCGGCAAAACAATACGATCTGGTTTGCGCAAATCTGATTTCAACGTTGCTGGTGGCGGAACGGCGGCGGATTGCGGCGCAATTAAAGCGCGGGGGCACGCTCGTGCTGGCAGGCATACTGAAATCAGAATTTTCCGGGGTGCAAAAGGTTTTTGCGAAACTTGGTTTGAAACTTGCTGTCGCAAAAACCGGGAACGAGTGGCGTTCGGGTTCATTTTATTACGCCAAGGAAAATTCGGTGGGGAAATTTGAATGACGAACGCCAGAACTGGTCTCATAGTCAGGAGTGCGGGCAGCGGGTGCTTGCCGGCAAGGAAGGCAAGCCGCTGCACAACTCCAC
Source organism: Verrucomicrobiota bacterium (assembly GCA_050011235.1). Taxonomy (GTDB): domain Bacteria; phylum Verrucomicrobiota; class Verrucomicrobiia; order Limisphaerales; family UBA11358; genus UBA11358. The sequence goes on from JBEKJN010000033.1 coordinate 14,816, forward strand.
AACCAGAGTTGTATTATGAAAAGAATGATGGAAGTCATCACGGAAGCCGTTCGGGATCCAAAGCACCCATTCCGCAAATTGGATCATCAACCCAAAAAACCGCTGAAAAACCGTTACGAACGCAGAAAAGTGAGGGAGTATCTGCACCTGGGTGATTGGCAGGAGGAGCTGGTCTGAAGGTTTCGCCCAGCTTGAATGAATGAGCCGCGCGTCTGCGCGGCTTTTTTCTTTCAGGACGGCATTTCTGCTGACGTCAGGTGGTCATTCTTTCATCAAACCAGTCCAGCCCAAACCATAATATCCAATCAGGATATAGGCGATGAACGAAACAAAGAATGCCGTAAAGATGATCAATATCATTTGAAAAACCGGGAGTCTGCGTCGGTACAGAAAACCACCAATCAGCGCTAATCCCAGCCAGACATTCAGCCCGATCGTATCAAGTCCGCTGGTGTTTGTGGCATTAAACAGATCAGTCAGAAAAATAGCGCACGCTACTTGACTAGCAACAACCAGCAGAAATAGTTTAGTCGCATTATTCGTGGGCATACGACCGTCACTGGCACTCCGGGCAGATGCCGAAGAACTCCAGTTTGTGGCTGACGGCCTTGAACTTGTTTTTGGCGGCGATGCGCTGCTCAATTTCCGCGGGAAAGCATTCGTCAATCTCGACGACTTCCGAACATTTCGTGCAAACCAGATGATGGTGATGACCATCGTCGCCCTCGCCGACCAGTTCGAACCGCGCCGCACCGTCGCCGAAATCAAACCGCTTGACCATGTCCATTTCTTCGAGCAGGTGCATGGCCCGGTAAATCGTCGCCAGATCACAAAGATCCTTTGGCAGCGCGGCAAAAACCTCCCGGCTGGTGAGCGGATGCGGATGCGCGCGCAAAATATTGAGAATTGCCTGGCGTGGGCCGGTGATTTTGTGCGCTTGCCCGCGCAGGCGGCTGGTGAGCGCGGACAATTCCTGTCGCTTGTGCGGGTGGGAATGTTGGTGCGCTTTCGTCACGCCTGAAAAATCACACCAGCGATTCCTAAAAGCAAGCCGGCAAACAAAATGGAGTAATGGTGCACTTGGGTGATGAAGTGTTGGACCATCAGTTGTGCAACACTCCAACACTCCGTTCCCCACGCTCCATTTTACTTCATCAGCAGCATCTGGCGCGCGCGCTTGATGGCGCGGGTCAGGCGGCGCTGATAATGCGCGGGCATGTTGGTGTATTTGCGCGGGAGGATGCGGCCTTGATCGGTCACGTATTGCCGGAGCAGGTTGGTGTTTTTGTAATCGAGCGCGGCGGCGACGAAGTCAATCTTCGGCTTGGGCCGGTGGGTGCGGGCTTCCGTCATCCCGCGGTGCTGGCCACGACGTTCGGGTTTGTCGGTGTGGGTTTTGCGCGGCATAATTATTTGATTTCGCGGTGGAGTGTGTGGCGGCGCAGAAAACGATTATACTTTTTGAGTTCGAGCTTTTCCGTCTTCGTCTTTTTGTTGCGCGTGGTCGTATAGCGCGAGGGCGATTTGCCTTCCTTGCGCGCCTCGGTGCATTCGATGGTGATGATTTCGCGCGGCATAAATCACTCTTTCTCCTTGGTCTTTTCCTCCGACTCGTCGTCCTCGCCGTCCACTTCGGCCACCGCCGCGCTGTCAATCGTGCCGAGCGCGCCCAACCGGCGCTGGCGCAAGGCACCATCGCGTTCCAATTGCGCCTGCGCTTCGACCCGGAATCGCGTCCACGGAATGGCATCAAGGCGCGCCTTGGGGATGGGCTTGCCGGTCAATTCACAGACGCCATAGGTCTTTTTCTCGATGCGCTTGAGCGCTTCCTCGATTTCATAAACCGCGTCCTGGTCGGACGAAAGCAGGCTTAACGCGAAGTCGCGGTCGAAATTGTCGGTGCCGGAATCGGCCATGTGCAGGCTGTAACCGGGGACTTCCTGGGCGGATTCCTGGGCCAGCCCGTTCATCTGGTGGAGCAACTGCTCGCGCAATTCGAGCAAACGCTGGTAATACTTCTGCCATTCGGGCTTGATTTTCTTCGGCCCGGCGCTGGTGGCGCTCTTTCTCGCCATCGGCCGGCCAAGAATCGCCGCCGCCGTGGCGGAGGTTTGCGGCATCGCGTGCATCGGTTTTTTCATCGTTTTACTCATTTCGGTCATATTAACAAAATTGGTTTCCGGCTTTCATAGCAATTTCCGGTCCATCAAGGGCGCGGGAATGTAGCAAAGAAAATCAAATACGCCATAAAAATATTGAAAAATCTTTGCGCCAAAAAGGTTCAGCCTTTTTCAATGTACGCGTAGGCGTTGTGATTATGGATGCTCTCGAAATTTTCCGCCTCGACCTTATACCAGGTCACCAGCGGATGGGCGTTGAGCTTGAGCGCCACGTTCCGCACCAGGTCCTCGACGAACACCGGATTTTCATACGCGCGCTCGGTCACGGCCTTTTCGTCCTGCCGCTTGAGCAGGGCGTAAAGCTCCGAACTGGCCGAACTTTCTATCATCGCCACCACGTCCTCGATCCAGACCGGCTTCGTGAACCGGAGCGCCACCGTCACCAGCCCGCGCTGGTTGTGCGCGCCGTATCTGGCAATCGCCTTCGAGCACGGGCACAGCGTCGTGACATGCGCCTTGACCGTCAGCATGAAATCAATTTCCGGCCCGCACGCCGCCGCGTCGAACCGCGCAAGGTAATCCATCAAACTTTCCAGGCGCGACACCGGCGATTTTTTGACCATGAAATAGGGAAACTCGATTTCCAGGTGCGACGTGGCCGCGTGAAATTTCTTCTGCATGGCGCGAAGAATTTCGCCGATGTTTTCGACGTGAATCACGCTGCCGTGCGCGTTGAGCACTTCGATGAAGCGGCTCATGTGCGTGCCTTTGAATTCCTTCGGCAAATCCACGAACATTCCGATGGTCGCCACCGTGTTTTGCACGCTGTGCGCCCGGTCGCGCACCTGAATCGGAAAGCGCAGCCCGCGCACGCCGACCTTGTCAATCGGCAATTCGCGGTGATCCCGCCGGCTCTGCATGTCATCCAGTTCTTGGGGCGCGTTCTTCCTGGCCACGCGCGTCGCCGAACCGTTTCGGCTGATTTTTAGCATGGAAAGAAATTACCATCTGCGCCGCATTTGGCAAAGTTTCTCTGCCGTTAAACCAATGGCCTCTGACTTCACCGGCTCGCCTTAGAACGAGGGGCGTTTCAAACG
>JBEKJN010000034.1:0-15854 GCA_050011235.1 Verrucomicrobiota bacterium
GTTCCAGGGTTCACACTGGCGGAAATGGTGATCACGGTTGGGGTCTTCCTGTTCATCTTCACAGGCGTATGGATCTCCATTCAAATTTTCGGGCTGCGCATCTATGCGTTGGCGGCAACCAAGCTGGTGGCCACCGCCGGCGGCCGCCAGGCGCTGAATCATATCCGGGACCAAATCCGGGAGGGGAAAATGGTTTATGTCGGGACGTGTTCCTCTGTCAGCAGCTCTTCCTTCCAGCTCATTACAAACGCGCCGCAGCAGGGCAACGCGCTGATAATTTATCCCACCACAAACGCGACCGCCTACTCGGTTTACTATCTGGACACCAGCACCGGGACCAATTGCCTGGTCCAATTTAACGCAACCAATGTCGCTGGCAATTGGACCATCACCTACACCAACACGCTGACCAAGTACGTTACCAACCAAATCGTTTTCGATGCCAGGGACTGGAACAACAATATTGTGATGAGCGAACAAAGTTTGGATAATCGTTTGCTCATAGAGGTGACGATGCAATTTTCGCAATGGGAATATCCCATTGCCTTTGTCGGCGGGGTCGGTCTCAACGCTTACGATTATTATCAACTGCGCACGCGGGTCTTCCGCCGCGCGTGGAACTGAAAGCACAAAGGACGTTTATGCAAATTTTATCCAGACTCATGCAGCGAAACAACCGCGGTTACGCATTGATCATCATCCTGTGTTTTTTGGTTGTCTGTCTGATCGTCTTTGCCAGCATGATGTATTGGATCTCCAGCAACGCCTCCGTGACCGCGCGGAACAACCAGTTCAACATGAGCGAAGCCGCCGCCGAAGCCGCCGCCGAAAAAGTCCTTTCCCAAATGAATTACGACTATGTCGCCCAAAGCCTCTCGAACAGCGCAACCTATTACGCCACCACATTTATTCCCACTGCGGCCCAACAGGCGAACTGGAACTGGCCCATTCAATATGTATATAGCGATACCAACGGCGTGGCGAACCAGATCACCGTCACCTTCGGTGCATGGACCACCAACACGGTGCCTCTGAACTCGCAATACACGGGGTTGTATGGTCTGGAGCAGGACTGCACCATCACCGTCACCGCCACACCGGTTGGCGGGCGTTACACCGTTCCCGCGACCGTCAGCGAGACAATTCAATTCGCCTCCATCCCCCTCTTTCAATTCGCCATATTCTATAATATGAATTTGGAAATTGCTGCTGCCCAGACTTTGAACATCGTTGGTCCAGTGTACTCCAATGGCGGCATTTGGTCGGGGTCAACCACCGTCACCTTCCAGAATTTGGTTTCCGCCGTCGGAATCGCCACAAATACCGCCAACGATCCGTTTACCAGTCCGGCGTATACTGGCAGCGGCAATTCCATTTACTCCGTGGCAGGCCAGCCGACCTCCGGCAACGATCGAATAACCATGCCGATTGGCACCAACAATGATCCCACTACCATCGAAGGGATCATCAACGTGCCGCCCGCACCCTATACCATGAACACAGCGGGCGCTTTTACGACCAACGGCCAGACTTATCTCGCCAACGGAGCCGATCTCTATCTCACCAACTTTCCCAACGGCACCAATTGGGGCACCCTCACGCCCAGAGGCACCAACCTGATTCTGTATTATCAGGATGGGGCAAACACCCCCTATCTGACCCAGATACCGTATGATTTTTATATAATGACGAACAAGACCATCCACCTTTTTTTCACCAACTTTGTAGATACAACCCACCCCACCAACATCAACTATGTCACCAACATCTGGTATGCCGGCTATTCGTTTGTGACGAATGATATCTTCTGGGACTGGCGCGAGGGTTGGAATGGTGGGAGCGGTATCGGGGGCAAGGGAAAAACCGTTCAAGCCGTTCAGATTGACATTTCTCTGTTCAACATTTGGCTCACCAACAGTGTGGCCAGCAATAACGGCGTCTTCTACAATACCCAATGCCAGTTATCCAGTCACAAGTCCCATCCGATTGACTCCATTTATGTCTATAACGCTGTTCCTTTGACCAGCACGACCCTCCCGGCGGTGCGCGTCATCAATGGAGCAATGATGCCGTCGCAAACAGCCCCCAGAGGCTTCACCGTCGCCACGGCGATGCCAATCTACGTGTTGGGCAATTACAACTCGCAAAATAGCTACGGCTCGTCTGTCAGCCAAAATAGCACCACCTACACTTGGCCTGCCGGGCTGATGGCCGACGCCGTTACCATCCTGTCCAGCAATTGGAATGATGGCACTACCAGCAAGTTGCCAGCCGCCTCTGCCAACACCACCGTTAACGCAGCGATCCTCGCAGGCATTGTTGCATCAACCAACGCAAACTACAGCGGCGGGGTGGAAAACTATCTCCGCACCTTGGAGAGTTGGGGGAGCACTCGTACCTTGTGGTATAACGGCTCCATTGTGGCCATGTTCCCCAGCCAATATGCGACAAATTTTTGGCAGCAAACCGGCAACTATTACGACGCACCCAACCGCAAGTGGGCTTTCGACACGAATTTTGTCCAGCAAGCCGGACTGCCGCCGCTCACACCACAAGCCAAGGGCGTCATCCGCGCCACTTGGAATGCTTACTAACTTTGCGTAATTAAAAACTCTGCTTCGCTTTGTCCTTTCATGCGCATAAGCTGTGCGCGTGAAAGCTGCCATCCTGCACGGCAAAGAACACATTCAGATTGAAGACATTGCGCCGCCCGCGCTCAAACCGGGCGAAGTCCGCATCCGCATCGAGGCCGCGCTCACCTGCGGCACGGACTTGAAAGTTTTCAAACGCGGTTATCACGCCAAAATGATTGTGCCGCCCGCCGTCTTCGGCCACGAACTGGCCGGCGTCGTTTCGGAGTTGGGAGATGCCAGTTCGGAGTTGGGGTGGCGAACAGGCGATCGCGTGGCCGTGGCCAATTCCGCGCCGTGCGGCGAATGCTTTCATTGCGGGGCCGGGCAGGAAAACCTTTGCGAAGATTTACTTTTTTTGAACGGCGCCTACGCGGAATCTATTGTCGTTCCTGCGCGGCTCGTCCAAAAAAACCTGCTGCGGCTCAAGCCGGAAACCGATTTCCGCGACGCCGCGCTCGTCGAGCCGCTCGCCTGCGTCGTCCAAGGTGTCGAAGACACAAATTTGCACGCGGGCCGACACGTTTTGATTTTGGGCGCGGGGCCAATTGGTTTGATGTTCACTGCGCTCGTCAAAAAGCTCGGCTGCGACGTGACCGTGGCCGGTCGCCGCGCGGCGCGGCTGGAAGCCGCGCGCCGCCTCGGTGCGAACCAGACAATTGACATCGGTGACGGGAGGGGATTGGTCACGAAAATTCGTGAAGCGACGAAGACGCATTTCGACGCGGTGATTGAAGCGGTGGGTCATCCCGACATCTGGGAGGCTGCCGTGCATCTCGTGCGCAAGGGCGGCGCGGTGAATTTTTTTGGCGGTTGTCCGTCCGGCACGAGCATCACGCTGGACACAACGCTCATCCATTATTCCAATCTCACGCTGCTCGCCAGCTTTCATCACACGCCGCATGCCATCCGGCAGGCGTTGGAATTTATTGAAGCCGGCGTGATTCGCGCGGTGGATTTCGTGGACGGCGAATGTCCGTTGACGCAACTGCCGGAATTATTCAAATCCATGGCCACGGGCAACCATGCCATCAAAACGCTGATCCGGGTTCACGAATAAATTGGCAGGGCGCGTTTTCCGAACGTGTCGCCACGCGGTATAACCCATCGGCGATTTCGGAGAAGCCGCCCGGTCTTTACGGCTTCAGGAAACTTTCCAGGTCCTTCTGCACTTTTTTCAAGTCTGGCAGGTTGATATACATCATGTGGCCGGCGTCGAATTCGGCGTAGGTGATGTTGGTGCGGTAAGCGGTGTCGAGCGGCATGTGGTCGAGCGCATAATGCACCGTGTCAATGGGACAGACCAGATCGCAGCGCCCGCCCAGGACGAGGACGCGCATGTAAGGATTCTGGTTCATCGTGGAGGCGAGTTTATCCTCCGCGTTGGCGTAGTTGTTGCGCACGCCGTAATTCCACGGCTGCACCCCGGCAAGAACTTCGTAAGGCAAATCGTCCTCAAATTTCAATTCACTGCGGACATAGCTGTTTATCGCCGCCGAAAACGGCCCGCGCACCGCCTCATTCGCCGGATCGAAATCGGGATACGACGCGGCGGGATCATCGTCGCGCCCGGTGATGCGGGCATCGTAAGCGCCGAGAATCAAACCCTGGTCGTGCAGCAACTGCTTGCGGAAAACACCCTCGTCAATCCGCAGATGGTTGTCCTCGATGACCTGTGGTTTCAAGCCGGTGAGCCGTGCGAGTTCGGCGACAATCTTTTTATGTTCCTCGGCGGAGAGCGCGTCGCCTTGTTGCAACGCGGAGGCGTATTCCCCCCGGGCAAAGGCGCGCGCCTCGGCCAGCGCCTTGGGCAAATCGGACTGCAAATCCGGCGGCAGCTTGTTGTGGAACTGCGCCGCCGCCGTGTAGGCCGGTAAATAGAGTGGATAGGGTACGTCATTGCCCGAATTGTTCCAGATGGTCGCGAAATCCAAAACGCCGGAAACGAGAATCAGGCCGTTGAGATACATGCCGTAGCGCGAACGCAGATGGTCGGCCAGCCCCGCCGCGCGGAACACGCCGTAGCTTTCGCCGCAAAGATATTTCGGCGAGAGCCAGCGCTCGTGCCGCGTCGTCCAGAGCCGGATGAATTCGCCCACGGAATCGAGATCGGCGGAGTCGCCGAAAAATTGATCGGGCTTTTCTTCCTTCGCGGGGCGGCTGAAACCGGTGGCGATCGGGTCAATGAACACCAGATCGCTGCCGTCTAAAATGGAATACGCGTTGTCCACCAGCCCGAAGGGCGGCGGCGGCAGCGTTCCGTCCGCATTCATCTTCACCCGGCGCGGGCCAAGCGCGCCGAGGTGCAGCCACACGGACGAGGAGCCGGGGCCGCCGTTGAAACAAAACGTGACGGGCCGCGCGGCCAGGTCCTTTTCGCCCTGCCGTGTGTAGGCGACATAAAAAACCGATGCGCGCGAAGTGCCGTCGGGCTTGAGAATGGGCAACATGCCCGTCTCGGCCACATAGGTCACGCGTTGGCCGGCGATGGTGACGATGTTGGTGATGCACACCGGCTTATGCGCGGCGTCGGGGATGGTGGCGATCTCGGATTTGGCGGCAGGCGGCGCGTTGGTGTCAGCGGCGGCTGAATTGGTTTTGGGCGCATCGGCGGCGCGGGCCACCACCGCCAGCGCCAGGAATGAAATCCAGAGCGATTTTTTCATTTTAAATTCCGGTTGACGCGGGAGAAAATGCGCTTTCGCCACCGGAAACGCAAGTTGTGTGTCGGACAAGTCACAGTTTTGTGAATTCTGTGAAAGTTGTGAACAACTTTTTTGGTAAATGCTTGTCACCGTCAGGAATCCATGCGAAAAACTTCTGGCAATCAGAGATGGTGATTGCGTGAGAGAAGTCAGACAGAAGATGGCCCGGATTTTTGAAGCATGAAGAAGACGTACGCAGGCGGCAGAGCGATGCGCGGAAAAGTTTTGTCGGCAATTGATTCCCGGCGCGCGCGACAGGCCTTTACCCTGATTGAGTTATTGGTGGTTATTGCCATCATTGCCATTCTGGCGGCGATTCTGTTGCCGGCGCTGGCCGCGGCCAAGAAAAGGGCGCAACAGATTCAATGCCTGGCCAATCTCCGGCAATGGGGGCTGGCGTTGCACGTTTACGCCACGGACAACGGCGACGGCATGCCACGAGACGGAACGGATGAAGGTGAAACGTATGTGGTTTTCGGCAGTACAACTCCCCCGAATGCCGGCACACCAGATGACCCTTATGCCTGGTTTAATCTGCTGCCGCCGCTCGTGGGTGACAGTCCCTTAACCTACTACAATCACCAAACGGGGCCGTATCAAAAAAAGTATCCTTTCCCCGGAAACGACGTTGGAAAGATCTGGATGTGTCCTACTGCTCAGGCTTCACCAAGTGATGTTTTTGCTAAAAGCGGCCAGTATGGTTTTTTTACCTACATGATGAATCTGGACTTGAAGGCGCTCGAATACATTCACAGTGGCTATAAGAGCATACCCTATCCAGGGATGCCGACGTTGAGCTCGTTGCGCAATCCCGCGGCCGACGTGATGCTTATGGAAGCCGTTTTCAGCTACACTTTGGAAGGAACGACGCCGGAGGGAAAATCAATATACGATGGAAGCAATTCGGGAAATTTTGGGACCTTTCCAGCCTCGCGGTGGACCTATTTTGCCTGGAGACACAATCAGCGCGGCGCACTCGTGTTCCTTGACGGCCATTCGGAGCTCTTCAAACACGACTATGTTTTCAATATGAACCCCACACCGGATCCGCGCGACGAGAAGGAGAACGGCGACATCATATGGGATCCCTACCGGCAGTAGAGACAAATTTTTGTAACACAGACGTTACTTGCAACTTCGGAAATACATGTAGAATTGAAAAATTAAACTTGGAAACTCAAGCAAGACTATGAAAACAAACCTCAAATCAATCGGAACCCTGCTGGCCATCGGACTGCTCGCCGTCAGCGCGCGGGCGACGGTCATATTTCAAGACAATTTTGATTACCCCGACGGGATCTTGACGAACAGCACCTGGGTGGCCGGGGCGGGCGACGAGTTGGACGGCTCGGTTTCAGTGAGCAGCGACACGGTGGTGATTTCCGAGATAGTAGGCGAGGCGAGCCAACCGCGCGCCTATTTCACCAACGGTCTGGCCGGCTTCGTCGTAACCAACGTTATCAACTTTAATACGAACGCTTATTATTTCGGCACCAACACGCCGGTCGCGGCGTTGTATTTCAGTTATTCGCTCAACGTATCCGACGCGACGAACAGTTACCACGCCTATTTGTGCGACACCAACTTTACCTATATCACCCGCATTTACGCCAGCACGAACACGGCCACCAGCGGGAATTACCGCATTGGCGTCGGGAGCTCCACCACGTTGAGCGCGGCCACCAACGGCAGCGGGGTTGCCACCAATATCATCCAGCAGGACCTCAGTTTTGGAACCTCCTACACGGTGGTGGCCCGTTATCTTCCGGCTTCGGGGTTGCAAACCGTGTGGGTCAATCCCGGCAACGAAACCAGTGCCGGCTCAACAGTCAGGGCCGATGCCACTTATGCGGCGCCTTGGCCCAATGTGGCGGGCATCGGCCTTCGTGCCAACTATGGCACCAGTTCCGAGTCCGGCGACATGACGATCAACAACTTGGCGGTCGGCACCACTTTTGCCGATGTTGTCCCATCCAGCGCGGGTTCCAATCCACCGTTCATCACCGTCCAGCCGCAGGACAATACGAGTCTTTTTATCGGGAACAACGCGACCAACAGCGTGGTGGCGGGGGGCGACACTCCGAGTTATCAGTGGTATTTTGTCAGCAACAGTGTAACGAGGGCCATCAGCAGCGCCACGAGCGCCAGCCTTGCACTCAACAATGTGCAGACCAATCAGTCGGGTTTTTATTATGTGGTATTGACCAATTTGGCCGGCGTCGTCACTTCGCGCCAGGCCAATATCCTGATCAGCCTGGTTCCTGTCGCGCCGACCATCATCAGCCCCACCGGTCCGTATAGCCAGACAAACATTGTTGGCGACACGGTGAATTTAACGGTTACCGCTTTCGGCATTCCGTCGCCGGCTTACAATTGGTTTATCATCAACAACGGTGTGACCAACGCCGTGGCCGGCTCGAATGTGACCGGCACCAACACCGGCACGCTGACGATTTCAGCCGTGCTCACCAACCAAGCAGGCATATATTTTGCCGCCGTCACCAACTTGGTTGGGAATACCAACAGTCCGTTGATAACGCTGGTCGTGAATCCAATACCTTTTGTGAACATTGCCACCCTGCACACGATGGTGAATCCGACCACTTATGCGGTTACGAACACCACCTCGCTATTCACCGTTGAAGGCATCGTGACCACTTGGACGAATATGACGACCAGTGGGAACAGTGAATTCTACATCCAGGACAGTTCGGGTGGCATAGTCGTCTTTTGGTCGGGCGCGCCCTCGAGCACCAACCTGCCACCGGCCGGCGCGCTGGTTCAGGTGACCGCGCCGATGGGCCAGTTTGACGGGTTGCTGGAATTTGAGCCGGTGTTCACAAAAGAACCCCTGCAAAACGTGGTCGTTCTTAGCACTAATAATCCGCTGCCCACGCCGCAGCCGCTGCCGTTTGATCCGAACGTCCAGAACAATTATCCTGTAATGCAATCGCTGGTCGGCAGCTATTTTGTGGCGTCCAATGTGTTTTTGGATCTGGCCGACGGCCCGACTTTCGGCGCCAACGCCAATGACCCGGCGACGAACGCGGCTTACCATGTGCTTGCCGATACCAGCACCGCTTACAACGTCACGTTCACGAACAATGCCGGCCAGACCTTCATCCTGTTTTACAATTCCCACACCGACATCCCAAACCAGACCAAGCCAACCGGACCGGTGACAATTTACGGCGTGTTGGGGCAGTATGTCAGCTCCAGCCCCTACGTTGGCGGCTATGAATTCACGCCCAGCCGGTTCGCGGACATCATTTCGTATGTCCACGCAACCAACGTGTTGAGCCACGTCAATCACTGGGGTGATGCGTTGACCAATACCTTCACCGAGAGCGCCCTGCGTCCCGGCGAAACCTTGACCACGTATGTGAGCATCGGTGACGCCGGCGGCGGCACGGTTAGTCTCACACCCATTACCGACGGACTGCCCGGCGATGCTTACTGGGATGGCGTCACGATTGGGACCACCGCCACCGCCGTCTTCCACTTCAGCCCGGCACCGGCTGACGCAGGCAGCAATTATGTGGTCGCCTTGGTTTCGTCCTCGACCAGCGGCTTTGTCAGCACGAATTACTGGAATGTTTACGTGCCCACGCCGGCGGAGCAACAGATGGCCATCACTGAATTCCTTGCCAACCCGACCACCAACACCAGCGCGCCCAACTTCAATCCCCTGCATCGGTCCACCGACACCATCGGCATTGTGACCAACGATCAATACATCGAGGTTGTCAACCTCTCCGATACCCTTTTGGATTACGGCTGGGACATTGACAAGGGCAATCCCAACATCAACAAACTCTTTGACTCCAATGCCGGAAATGGGACCACTGTGTCGCCTTCAAGTGCCGTGGTGATTTACGGTGGAGACACGGGTCAGCCTCCTTCTTTGCCCGTCCAGGCGGCAACGAGCGGCAGCTTGCTGCTCCCGACCAGCGGGACGGGCGTGATTGTTCTGCGGAATCCAAACGGCTATATCATTGATCGCGTGGTCTATTCCGACCGTGACCTGAACACCAACGGCTCGCTGTCGCGGTTTCCGACCATTGACAGTCCCTTTGCGCCGCAAGCCTACATCGGCACCAATTCCACGACTGCCGGCCTGCAATACGACGGCAGCTATTGGAGTTCACCCACACAAATTCCCGCGGGCGTGAGCAACGTCGTAATCAGCGTGGTCAACAAACAGGCTGTCCTCCAATTCACCGCCGTCGCCGGCCAGGCCAGCACGCTTTGGAGCGCCAACAGCCTCACCGAACCGCTCACGTTCAAGGTGATTTTCGGACAGTCCTTCTCCACTTCGGCGGGCGTGTTCTCCGTCACCAATCTGCCGCCCGCGCAGCAGTTTTATTTCATAACGACGCAGACGAACGCTGTCTTGCTCATTAGCGATTAACTTTAGAATCATCCTCGCCAGGCGCTCCGGTTTCGACCGGGGCGCCTTTTTGCCGGTGGAGGCAAATCTTCAGGCGGAGGATGGCAGATTGGCCGGAATCACTCCCCGATAATTCCAATGCCTGGTTTAATTTGCTGCCACAATATGTGGGTGATCAGTCTTTGAGTGTTTATTATGGTGTGTTGAGTACTGCGCCTGGCGGAAGCCCAACCAAAGCGACAACCTACATGCCTTTCCCCGGCGCCAAAGGCCCGATTTGGGAATGTCCAGCGGCCAGCATGACCATGGCCACAGTTGGTTCGGATACAGCTTTGAGTCCGCCCGACAACCCGCTGCTGGGGTCACTAAACGGCCAAGGCGGTTTCTTTAGCTATGCCATGAACATTGACTTGAAAAGACAAAATGACGGCGTTTACCAGTCCGCGCTGTCTTATCCCCAAATGCCCAAGATGACTTCTTTTAGAAATCCGTCCGCCGTGGTCTTCATGTTTGACATGGTTTTTGATCCGGCTACTGAAGTTGTCAATGGCTCGCGTGACTATAATTCGGTCAACCCGGCTGGCCGGCAAAACAGCTTCGCCTCACGTCATAACTTGGGCGGCAACGTTAATTTCTTTGACGGTCATGCCGCCTATTTCAAGACTGCCTATATCCAAAGTTCTGGGCCACCAGGCCCACCAGGCGAAAGCGAACCCTTGCTGCCGGATGTTATTTGGGACGTGCCGTATCGCGGGGGCGAATTTTGATTAAACCGTCGCCGCAATAATGTCGCCCGGACACATCTCAATTTTTGAACAGTGCCGCGAGACAGGAAACCTCGGTGTTGGCAGCCTTTTATTAACACTCCGCTTCAGTGGGGTGTCCAAGGCCGACCCGGCGTTGCAACTGCTTCGGCGGTTTTGTGCGCACGGGAAACCGCCGAAGCGGTTGGCTGACGTTGGCTTCGTTCAACACCCCGCTGAAGCAGGGTGTTAATGTAACCGGCGATTGCATCCGCACAAAAAATCGCGCTTTCGTGATCGGAATCCGGTTGATTAACCACTCCGCCCGATATCGTAACGATATCGTAACGTAAGAAAGTGAAAAAACCTTGACTTGGTCCGGAGTTTTAGTCATAAATGGCGGTGCAGAAGAGAAGTTAGAAAAACAAAGTCAGTTGCAAACACTAATGCTTATGAAAAAAAATTATTTGTTAACAGGTCTCATCGCGTCCACAGTCGTTTTGTTCGCCTCAAACGCTTTGGCCGACAGCGCAGTCGATATCGAAGGTTATACGAGCGGCGCTGTAGCGACGTATGATAATGCTTCAGGCGCATATCCCGTCATTACTGCTATTTTGTCTGCGCCGGTGGGAACTCTTGACGGATATACTTATACCAAATACGCAATGTTTGCCGCAGATGGGACTGGTTCGATTGACGTGTATGGCGCCCTGCCCAGTGGCACTTCTTTCACGCCGGCGGTAGGTGATGCAATCAGTGCTTCAGGAACCTGGTCTCCTTATGATCAAATTCCTGAGATTGAAACACTTACTTCACTCACTTTATTTTCTGCTGGAAACGCGGTTTCTTCGCCTAATGCCTATACAATTTCGCAACTGACGGCTTCAACGACCATTCCTCTAACTATAGCAGGCTATCTTGTGACATTGGACAATGTTTCGCTTTACACAGATTCAGCCGCAACCATTCCTGTGTCGGGCAACTTCGCCACCCATGCCAATGTGACTTTGTATGCCAAAGATGGCAGCGGCAATATCATGGAAGTATATGACTGGGCATCATCTTACTCCGTTGATGGAGCGCTGGGAGGCACAGCGATTCCAACCGGCCTTGTTGATATTACTGGTTTTGTGGATCAATCCGGAACTTATCCAGTCGAATTTGTTCCGATGTCAATCACCGCCGTTCCCGAACCAGCGACTTTGGGCCTGTGCGGCGCGGGCGGTTTGCTGGCGTTGATCTTTCGTTTACGCAGAAAAGCCTGAGGTTTTTTTGAAAATTTCAACAGGTGCATCTTCGGGTGCGCCTTTTTAATTGCGGTGACTCTGGTTGCCGCTCTGCATTTTTGTTTTGTAGGGGATGGTGAAATTTGCGTGAATCAAGCCGTTGAGGTAATCGTGTCGCCCATTTTGAAGGGCCAAACGCCTGCCAGCCGAAAAACCACCGGATGAAACATCACTCTCCGATAATTTTCACCAGCACGCGTTTGCGGCGGCGGCCGTCAAATTCGCCGTAGAAAATCTGCTCCCACGGACCGAGGTTCAATTTGCCCCTGGAGATGGCCACGACAACTTCACGGCCCATGACCTGGCGTTTTAAATGTGCGTCGGCATTGTCTTCGCCGGTGCGGTTGTGCTGGTATTGAGAGATCGGCTCGTGTGGCGCCAATTTTTCCAGCCACACATCGTAATCATGCAGCAGACCATTCTCAGCGTCGTTGATATAAACGCTGGCGGTAATGTGCATGGCATTGACGAGGCAAAGCCCTTCCTGCACGCCGCTCCGGTGGACTAGCTTCGCGACCGTGTCGGTGATGTTGACATAATCGCGCCGGTGCGGGGTTTCGAACCAAAGGTGTTCGGTCAGACTTTTCATCCACCGTCCCCGGCTTCAAATCGCGGCCGCCACCAAATCGCCGACTTCACGTGTGCCATAACCCATCTTGCCGGCGGCGAGCGACTTGATCTTCGTATTGATGATCTTCACGACGGCGTTTTCAATGGCCACGCCCGCTTTTGCTTCGCCGAGGAAATCGAGCATCATGCCGGCGGCGTTGATGGCCGCGATGGGGTTGATGACGTTCTGGCCGGTGTATTTGGGTGCGCTGCCGCCCATCGGCTCGAACATGCTGGTGCCTTCGGGATTGATGTTGCCGCCGGCGGCCACACCCAACCCACCCTGAATCATCGCGGCGAGGTCGGTAATGATGTCGCCGAACATGTTGTCGGTGACAATCACGTCGAACCACTCCGGATTTTTGATGAACCACATGCAGGTGGCATCCACGTGCGCGTAATCGCGTTTCACCGTCGGATATTTCGCGCCGAGTTCATGGAACGCGCGTTCCCACAAATCGAAGGCGAACGTGAGCACGTTTGTTTTGCCGCAAAGCGTCAGTTGCGCGGTTTTGCCCGCTTTGATGTCCTCCGGCTTGAGGCCTTTCCACGGTTTGCCAGCGCGCTGCTTCTTCGCCAGTTCAAAGGCGTATTTCAAACAGCGGTCCACGCCGCGGCGCGTGTTCACCGACTCCTGGATCGCGACTTCATGCGGCGTGCCCTTAAATACAAAACCGCCCGCGCCGGTATAAATCCCCTCGTTGTTTTCGCGTATGACAACAAAATCAATGTGTTCGGGCCCCTTGTCCTTGAGCGGGCAGTCCACGGCGCGATAAAGTTTCACGGGGCGAAGGTTGATGAATTGCTCCAGCTCGAAACGGAGGCGCAGCAGAATGCCTTTTTCCAGGATACCCGGCTTGACCTGCGGATGGCCCACGGCACCCAGAAAAATCACCTTGAACTTGCGGAGTTCATCCACGGCGCTGTCGGGCAGCACTTCGCCCGTTTTCAGATAACGGTCGCCGCCGAAATCGTAGTGATGCCAGTTGAGTTTGAAACCGGATTTTTTGGCGGCCGCTTCGGAAACCTTGAGCGCCTCGCGGGTCACTTCCGGTCCCGTCCCATCGCCGCCAATTACAGCGATATCATAAGTTTTCATGCGTTATTTTTTGCCTGCACTCGAAACGAGGACGGCCATGCTAGCATTTTGGCGCGTGGTGACAATGGAAAATTCGCTTTGCAAGCGCCAAGCTCCAACCTCCAGGCTCCAGAGAAATTCCAAGAGCCAAATTCCACTTTTGCCGATTTTCCCCGCTCACTTTTCCTCACTCGAAATTGCGTTAATACCATTGATTTTATTGAATAGAATCTACCTCACCTTTCAAACGCTTGTCCCTTCTTCACCCTCCTGCTAATGTCGCCGTCATGCCGTTAAAACCCCTGAACGCTCGTAATTATTGAATGGGTTATGCACCTTCAACAAGCAAAGACGACTGGGCCCAAAGGTGATAACCAATGGATGCACCACTCCGTCTATGGCATGATTTGCGTCCTGGTCATTGGAATTTTTGCCTGGATCGCTGAGCCGAGCACCTCCTTGGAGTTGAAAAGTCCACGGGCGGAAGATTCTTACTACAATCTGTTGGTACAGGGTTTTCGCGCCGGGCAACTCAACATGAAAATAGAAGCGCCACCCGGACTTGCCCAACTTGCCGACCCGTACGATCCCGCCGTCAATTCAGCATATGTAATGGATACGTCTGACATGAGTTATTACAAAGGGAAGTTATACCTGTATTATGGAGTTACGCCCGCTTTGGTGCTTCTCTGGCCGTATGTGACCCTGACCGGTTATTATTTGTCCGATAAGGATGCGGTCGTAATCTTTTTTACGTTGGGCTTCCTGGTTGCTGCGGGTCTATTACGGGCGGTCTGGCGGCGTTACTTTCCAGAAGTAAGTGTTTGGGTGGCTGCGGTCGGCACACTCACACTAGGGTTGGCTATAGGCACGCAGAAAGTTTTAACACTGTGGTGTAATGTTTACGAAGTTGCGATGCTTTGTGGGTTTGCGTTCACAATGCTGGCGTTGGCGGCGATCTGGCGTGCATGGCATGCGCCGAAGCGGCAAGTTATGTGGCTGCTGTTGGCAAGTCTGGCTTATGGATTGGCGATAGGGTCACGACCCTCATTGTTGTTTGGGGCAATAATCCTTTTGATGCCGGTGGCTCAGGCGTGGCGTGCGGCGACTGAACCGGGTTCACGCCGGCGGGTCGGGTGGTTGTTAGCGGCGGCGGTCGGTCCGGTGATGCTGATCGGGTTGGGGCTGATGCTTTACAACACCCTGCGCTTCGACAGCCCATTCGAATTTGGCTGGCACTATCTGTTGACAGGCTTCCGGCCGACTGCCGTCCAACAATTGAGTCTGCATTACCTCTGGTTCAACTTTCGTTTCTATTTTTTAGAACCAATGCGGTGGAGTCGTCATTTCCCCTTTTTGCAAGCTGTCCCGCTGTTACCTTTGCCATCGGGTCATTATGGGGTTGGAGACCCTTACGGTGGACTACTGAGCAACTATCCGCTGGTGTGGCTGGCCTTGGCCGCGCCGTTGGCATGGAGAGGCAGGCCTGCGGAGGCGGTTTCCGTCTTACGCTGGTTTGTGGCGGCTGTAGGTTTGCTTTTTGTGATGTGTGCGTTGGCCCTTTGCCTCTTTTTTCAAGCCACCAGTCGCTATGAGATAGATTTTCTACCACCTCTGATCCTGCTGGCCGTCATTGGCATTCTTGGTTTGGAACGTGCATTGGTAGGTTCGCCGGTCTGGCGGCGTATCGCACGTTTGGGTTGGTGCTTGCTGCTGGCCCATTCGGTTGTATTTGACCTGTTGGCGAGTGTTGAAGGCCATACGGAGGCCAACTGCCTTGTCGGCAATTCTCTTCTCAATCGGGGGCAGGTGGACGAGGCGATTATTCAATATCAAAAGGCACTGGCAATTTGGCCTGAATCCGCGGATGGCCACGCCCGTCTTGGCGATGCTTTTTTCACAAGAGGGCATATGGATGAAGCAATTGTTCAATATCAAAAAGCGTTGGCAATCAAACCGGATTTGGCAGAAGCCCACAACAATCTTGGTTGTTGTTTTCTCCAGAAAGGGCGGGTGAACGAGGCGATTACTCAGTTCCAAAAAGCTTTGGAAATCAAACCGGATTTCGCGGAGGCCCATAACAATCTTGGTTACAGTCTTTCCGAGATAGGACGGGTGAACGAGGCAATTGCTCATTTCCAAAGAGCTTTGGAAATCAATCCAGACTTCGCCGAAGCCCATTACAATCTTGGTAATTCTCTTTTCCTAATAGGGCGGGTGGATGAAGCAATTGTTCAGTATCGAAAAGCTATTGAACTTCAGCCGCGCCTAGTGCCGGCATACTACTATCTCGGCAATGCTTTTCGTCGAAAAGAGATGGCAGCCGAAGCAATGGCCTGTTATCAAAAAGCCATTGAACTTCGGCCCCAATGTATACCGGCACAAATAGACTTGGCTTGGATGCTGGCGACTT